>DASPMH010000857.1:0-2824 GCA_035627175.1 Terriglobales bacterium
GCGATCGGAGTGCGCTCTTCGATCGCAGCGTCTTCGGGGATGACGATGCCACGGTCCGCCGGGCCCTCTTCGAGCGTCTCACCGATCATTCCGGGTGTCGCCGAAGGCGTGGCACTCGGCCGGCGCTGCCAATCGCCATAGACGTCGGCGGGCCGCGGTCCGGCGAGCCGACGTGGTCGCATCGGCCGCGGTTCCGGAGCAGCGCTGCAGGCGGCGACCAAAATCGCGATGAAGACAAATTTGACGGCGGAGCGCAGTTTCATGGTGGTCGACCGTTACCCATCACGACCCGGATGTCGAAGCCGGCTCAGAGTGCATCGATGTCGACGTCCTCGGCGGCTGCGGGCTCAGGCTCAGGCGCCCCATCCCATTCCGGCTCCGCAGGAACGTCCCATTGCCAGCGTGAATGTAGCGGGCACGGTGTCGTTGGTTGCTGACCTTCGTAAAAGGCTTCCTCGTAGGAACGCGGGCAGTCCTCGGTGGCGAGTTGTCCCGATTCCGGATCGATGCGCACCGTTACCGCGCCCGGTGGCGGCACGAAAGCCAGCTCGGGTTGACCTGCGGTGGCGCGTTTCATGAAGTCGACCCACATCGGCAGGGCGGCCTCGGATCCGGAAAGATTTAGGTCGGCGCGGTGGTCGAAGCCGACCCAGACGACGGTCAATAGATTCGGGGTAAAACCGACGAACCAGGCGTCGCGATAATCATCGGTGGTGCCGGTCTTGCCTGCGGCAGGACGATTGAAGCCAAGTTGCTTGGCGCTGCGCGCGGTGCCGCGCTGGAGCACGCCTTCCATCAGGTGGGTCACCAGGTAAGCCGTTTCGGGCGCGATGATCTGCTGAACCTCGATCGGATGGCGTTCGATCGGTGCACCGTCGCGGTTGAAAACCTTGCGAATCGACACCGGCGTCGCCTGCAGACCGGCGTTGGCGAGCACCGAGAAAGCCTTGGCTACCTCGAAAGGAGTCACCTCGGCGCTGCCGAGTACGATCGAAGGGTAGGGAGGAAGAGGAGACTCGATGCCCATGCGATGGGCGACCTCGATGATCGAGGAGAGACCGACTTCGTGCGCCAGTCGGGTCGTCGCGGCGTTGAGCGATTTCTCCAGCGCCACCCGTGCGGTGACTGTGCCGTAGTATTGTTTCTTGTAATTCGCCGGCGTCCACGACTGCCTGCGCTGGTCGAAGCTCCAGGTGAACGGAGCGTCCTCGATGCGGCTGGTCGGGGTGATGACGTCGCCGCCATTGCGGCTCTGCTCGAAGGCGGCGATGAAGGTGAACGGCTTGAACACCGAGCCCGGTTGGCGGCGCGCCTGGGTGCAGCGATTGAACTGGGTTTGGCGATAGCCGCGCCCCCCGATCATCGCTTTGATTGCGCCGGTTTGCGGCTCGATCACGACCAAGCAGGTCTGCAGCTGAGTCTTCGGATCCGCCGAACGCAGGCGCGCATAGCGTTTCTCGAGATCGGCGATGCCACGACTGACTACATCCTCGGCGACGTGTTGCAGATACGGATCGAGCGAAGTGTGGATGGTCAAACCTTCATCGGTCAGCACCGAGCCGGCGTAGGTTTGGTTCAGCTCGTTGCGGACGAAGTCGACGAAGTACGGCGCCGCATGGGTGCGGATCTTCGGCGCGGCGGTGATCAACGGCTCCTGTCTCGCCGCCTCGAATTGATCCGGACCGATGTCGCCCTGTTCGAGCATCTTGAGCAGCGCGAAGTTGCGACGGCTCTTGGCCTTCTCCGCATTGCGGTAGGGCGAATATTTGTTGGGCGCGCTGATCAAGCCGGCGAGCGTCGCCATTTCGCTGACCGTCAGGTCGTGCGGTTCTTTGGAAAAATAGAAGTGCGATGCTTCCCACACGCCGAAGATGCCCTGTGCGCCGCGCTGCCCGAGATAGATCTCGTTGATGTAGCGCTGCAGGATCTCGTCTTTCGAAAAGCGCCGCTCGACGATCAACGCCATGAAGGCTTCGCGCACTTTGCGCTGCCAGCTGCGCTCGCTGGTGAGAAAGAGGTTCTTCATCAGCTGCTGCGTCAGGGTGCTGCCGCCTTGTAGCAGCACGCCGCTACTCAGGTTAGTCCACACCGCGCGTGCGACGCCGATCGGGTCGACTCCGTAGTGCTGATAAAAGCGCTGATCCTCGACATCGATGATCGCGCGCAAGAGCAGCGGCGAAACCTCGTCGAGGGTCACCACCCGCCGCTCTTCCCAGACGTCTTTGTACAGTCCGCCGAGCAGTGAGCCACCGAGCTCGACATCGAAGGTCTCTTCGCCGGTCTTCAGCTCGATGATCTTTTCGATCACCGATCCGGTCAGCTGGAGCCGTATCGGACGGGCCGCACCGTTCGAGCTCGGGTAGGGCAAATCATAGAGGAAGATGTCGAACGCCGAGGTTTTCGGGTCGAGGCGATACTCGCCTTTGCGAGCAACCGCCGACTCGACCGGATGATAGCCGATCTGTTGCAGGCGTTGGTGCAAGCCGGAGGCGTCGATGTCCATCCCGGGATAGAGCAGCACGCCGTCGGAGAAGATCTTCGAGGGGAAGGTCCAGCGTTGGGTGCGGAATCGCTCGGTGACCTCGGCATCCCAGGCGCGGACGTAGTCCCACGCGATGACGGCGCCGACCAGAGTCGCGGCTGTGAGGAGCAGCAGGAGCGCGGTGAAGAAGCGGCGCAGCATCGAGGTGTTCGCAGGCAGAATGCCCACAAAAGAGAGGAGAAGACCAGTCGGTTCTGGCCTTCTCCTCGGTTGCTTTGCGGTCCGCCTCAGGGTTTTACGGGAATGAAGATGGTGTTGTTGCCACGGCGGACCAGGAACAAC
>DASPMH010000858.1:0-7714 GCA_035627175.1 Terriglobales bacterium
GCAGGTCGAGAGCGACGGCGCATGCTGGCGGGTGCGCCACAGCGGTGGTAGCGACGAGGCCGATCTGCTGGTGATCGCGCTCGATGTCGGCTCGCTGCAGCGCGTCGTGGCAGCGAGCTCCGCTCTCACCCCGCTGCAGGCGCGCACCCTCGCGCTGAAGCCGACCTGGCCCTTCGCCGTGTGGCGCCTCTGGCTCGACCGGCGGGTAGCACCGAGCCGGCCGGTCTTCGCGGGCATCACCGGTATCGGTTTGCTCGACAGCATTGCCGTTTACGATCACCTCCAGGACGAGAGCATCGCCTGGGCGCGGGCGCAGGGCGGGTCGGTGGTGGAGATGCACGCCTACGCCGTACCGCCGCAGCACGATCAGGCGTACATCCGCGCCGACATGCTCGCCGGTCTGCATCGAATGTATCCCGAGACGCGCCAAGCGAAGATCGTCGACCAGTGTTTTCTCTTGCGCAACGACTGTCCCGCCTATCCCCCAGGGCAGTCGCACTTGCGGCCGCAAGTTGCCACGAAGTGGCCGACGCTGGCGCTCGCCGGAGATTTCGTCGCGGTGCCGGTGCCGTCCGCGCTGATGGAACGTGCTGCCACGTCGGGGTTTCTCGCGGCGAACACTCTGCTCGCGCCCTTGGGCGTCGCGCCCGAGCCGATTCGTTCGGTCCCGCGGCTCGGCCTGTTCGCACCTCGGCCAAAGCCGGCCCAAGGAGGAGAGCGGACCGTCAGGCGAGATCGCGGGCTGCATCTCCGCCGCAGTGCCGAGCTCTGGCTGGCAGGCCGACCGGCGGCACCCGCGGAGACCATCGACGCCCGGCCGGATTGGCAACAGGCGGCGCCGGCATGGATTGCGACGGCGCTCGCGCACAGCCAAGCATTGCCGGGCGGTGGTTGGTACGTGCTCGACGCGACGCGAGCGATCGGCGATCGGCCGCGGCGGTTGTGGGTCTGCGGCCAACGGCTGGTGGTGTGGCGAGCCGGCGGTGCGGTGCACGCGGCGCCGGATCGCTGTCCGCACATGGGTGCCGAGCTCAGTCGCGGCTGTGTCCGCGACGGTCGCTTGATCTGCCCTTGGCACGGATTGGCCCTGGGACCGGACGGTCACGGCACCTGGCGGCCGCTGCCGTCGTACGACGATGGCCTGTTCATCTGGGTGCGTCTCGATGGCGACGAGGCGCCCACCGCGACGCCGGTGCTGGTACCTCGGCCGGCCGGCGCAATCGCAGCGACGGTACGGTTCGAGGTCGCTTGCGATCCCTGTGACGTGATCGCCAATCGCCTCGATCCCTGGCATGGCGCGCATCTGCATCCGCAATCGTTCGCGGCGCTGCGACTGGTCGAGCGCAAGGAGAGCGAGATCACCGTACGCGCCGCCTTTCGCCTGCTCGGTCGTCTCGCAATCGAGTGCGACGCGCGCTTCTACTGCGCCGATCCGCGCCACATCGTGATGACCTTGGTCCAGGGAGAAGGCGTTGGCTCGATGATGGAGACGCACGTGACGCCGATTGCGCCGGGGCGAAGCGTGATCAACGAAGCGGTGCTGGCTACCTCGGACCGTACCGGCTTCCGCATCGCTCGCCAGCTCGCCGCCCGGTGGATTGGTCGATCGTTGCAAGCCGCGGCGATGCGCCTATGGCGCGAGGACGCCCCCTACGCCGAGCGTCTCTACGCGCTACGCCAAGTGTCCCACATGTAGCCGCCGTCGCTGGAGAGCGCGCGCTACAGCCGGAATGAAGCTGCTACAGTGCGCTCCTCGGAGAATGCATGGTGTCCGTATTGATTCCCGCCTGCGATGCCGCGGTTACACTCGCGACATCCCTGCGCAGTGTAGCGCGGCAGACTTGGCGAAGCTTCGAATGCATCGTCGTCGACGATGGCTCGCGCGACGATACCGCGGCGATCGCCGCGCACTTCGCCCGCCACGATCCGCGCTTCCTACTCGTGCGCCAGCCCCATGGGGGTGTGGTGGCTGCCCTCAATGCGGGATTGCTCCACTGCCGCGGCGAATACATCGCCCGGATGGATGCCGACGACGTCATGCGACGCGAACGGCTGGCAGCCCAGGTTGCGCTGCTCGAGGCTCAACCGGAGCTGGCTGCGGTCGGCTGTCACGTGCGACTCTTCCCGCGCGCCTCTCTGGGTGCGGGATGGCGCCAGTACGAGCGCTGGCTCAACGGCATCCTCACTCCCGAGCAACTGCGCCGCGACGCCTTGGTCGAGTGTCCTGTCGCCCACCCCGGATTGATGCTGCGCCGCCGCGTGCTCGCCGAGCTGGGCTACCGCGAAATGGGTTGGCCCGAGGATTACGATTTGGTCTTGCGCCTACTCGAAATCGGCGCAGCGATCGGCATCGTACCGCGGCGCCTACTCGCGTGGCGTAGCTCGAGCGAGCGCGCCAGCCGCACCGATCCGCGCTGCGCTATCGATCGATTCGTCGCTTGCAAGGCAGACTACCTGGCGCGGACGTTCTTGGCGGATCGTTCGGGCTTCGGTTTGTGGGGATATGGATCGACTGGCCGCGCCATACGGCGGGAACTGCGAGGTCATGGGAAGAATGCGACTTATGTAATCGACGTCGATCGCGCGCGCATCGGCAACGACCTGCGATGGGAGAAGGGGTCAGCGCCGGTGCCCGTTTTGCCACCTGACAGTGTCGATCGGCTGCGCACACCGCCGCCGCTGCTGGTTTCCGTCGCCGGCGAGCGGCCGCGCAACGAGATCCGCGATTTCCTCGCCGATCGCGGCTGGCAGGAGCTGCGCGATTTCGTCTGCGTTGCCTGAGCCTCAGAAGGTCTGCAGCAATCGCGTTGAGCGGGGCTCCCGAGAGGAAGCCCCGCTCGTCGATCATTCCTCGACCGCTTGTGGCCGATAGACCTCGCGGCCAGTCGCTCCGGCGACTACGTCTTCGACGTAGAAGCGCACCGGGTAGGCTTCGTTGGCGAGCCATAGGCGAGCCTGATCGGAGAAGAACGGCGAGTTGGTCATCCCCGATTGACCACCCGGAATGACATTGTAGCCGCTGACTTCACCGTCCTTGAGCGCGAAGACCATCCGCATCACCGGGCCGTTGCCGTGGGTGAAGTCGGTGCCGGAGAAGCCGGGGTTGGCGGCGTCGACGCCCCACTGGTCACCCGGTCGCGGGAACCAGCGCAGACCGCGGCGCGGGTCGTCCTGCGGTAGGTTGGGCGCGAGCGGCAGTTTGCTGGTGTCGATCGCGAACGGCCGGGTGAACGGCTCGAAGTTCGGATCGTTGCCGAGGAACGGCGCCAGCAGAGACTCGAAGCGCGCCTGGTGGCGCAGGCCCCACAGCCAAGTGCTCTGATCGGTAGTGCCAAAGCCGCCGCGGCCCGCTTCGATCGGTGCCGACTCGAGGAAGCTCAGCGCCTCGACGAAGGCCTGCAGCATCACCTCGCGGCTGCTCTCGACGAGCTCGGTATTGAGCACGTCGAAGTAGATCGACTCGCCGGTCGCGGGATTGTGCGACGCGAAGCCGCCGGTGGTACCGGCGTCGCGTGCCTGCAGGAACTGGCGGATCAACTTCAGCCGGGTCATGTCGCCTTCCGGAACGAGGCCGCCATTGATCGGCTCGTCGCCCCAAACACCGCGCAGGAAGCGGCCGATCCAGGCATTGAAGATCATCGTCGCGACGGCGTCCTCGGTCTCGCCCTCGGCGACGGTGTGGTAGAACGTCTCGACGCCCGACGCGGCCTCGTAGCCGCTCTCGCCCCATGCCTCGAGCCGCTGTTGCGCCTCGTCGATCGCGGTCGTCTTGGCGAGGTACAGGTCGAGCGTGCGCTGCTCGGCCTCGGTAGGTATCCGATCGAGATTGGGCACGTTGCGGGCGAAGTCGATCGCCTCGACCAGGTAGGGGGTGAAGACGCGCCCGAGCACCGAGAGGTGATCGCCCTGCAAGCGAGCCATCGCCTCGGCGTCGCCCTCGCCGCTCTCCGCTAGCCGCGCCAGCTCCTCGTCTATGCGATTGGCGCGGAAGCCGACGTCCCAAGGGCCACCGATCCACCACGGATCGGTCTCCAGCGAGCCGTCGAACTGAATGCGACCGGGGTCATTGTTGGCCGTCAGGATGTAGCCACGCTCGGGGTTGAGCGATTGCGGCGTCGAGTCGAACGGTACCAGGCACTTGTGCGGATCTCCGCCGGCGGCATTCTCGTCAGGCAGCCCATTGGTCATCGGCACCTCGAAGCCCGCGTAGCGCGTGCCGTCGAGCAGGCGACCAGGGTGCGCGCCCGGTGCCCAGGTCCAATCGGGATTGCGATCGAGGTACGAGCGGCAGGGAACCGCATGGTAGGCGGTGTAGAAGACGTTGCCCTGGCTGTCACCGGCGGCGATGTTCTGCGAGTAGCCGATCAGCTTGCGCGAGTGCTCGCGAAACTCCGTCATATCCTCGGAGTGACCGAAGCCATCGGCGCCATCGATCAAGCGAACGACGTCGAAAGCGGTGTAGTCGAAGCTGATGCCGGTGATGATGCCATCGCTGTTGGTGTCGCTCGGCACGACCAGCCCGCTGGTGGTGTAGAGCAGGCTCTCGCCCGCACCGAGCTCCTCGCCGGGAGACGCCGAGCGTCCTTCGACCTGCGCCAGGAAGCGGCCGTCGAAGAGGGTGTAGCGCGGGATCACCTCGGTGCGGCCGACGCTGTCGAGCAGCGGCACGTCGGCGATCACCAGGGTCTCGTCGACGCGAGTCAGCGGGCGCCATTCGCCTTGGTACAAGGTCGCCGCGGGACGACCCTCGGCATCGAGCTGAACCTGCTCGCGATACCAGTCGGTGATGTCCGCGCTCAGCTGCGTCTGGCTCCAGGCAACCTTACCGTTGGTGCCCACCGGCGGGATGAAGAAACCGGGGATTGTCAGACCGAGTTGATGCGTATCACCGCCGCCGAGCACCGAGGTGTCGAGGCCGATCTGATAGAAGATCGCCGGGATGTCGAGCTGGAGATGCCCGTCGCCCGCGATCAGCGTCGCGCCCGAGTCGGTCTTGGTACCCGATAGCGCCCAAGCATTGGAGCCAAAGCCATTGACCCTTCCGAGTCGCTCCTCCAGCGCCGTCAGAGTCTCGGCCAGACGCTCCACCGGATCCCGTTCGGGCTGAGGAGCGGCCGCAGACCGCGTCTCGAAAGCGCCAAGATTCGCCAACGCGTTGGTCGAGGCGAGGCCCGGATACCCCTCCGGCACCGGCCCAGGGATGAAGTCACTTCCGGTCTCCAACCCGAACCCGGCAGAAGAGCCGACCGGATAGAAAGGATCGATCGAAGGAACGATGTCGTTGACCAGGCCGGCGAAGCGGAGATCCTGGAACGGCACGCCCTGGTAGTGGTTCGGCAAGCTCGCAAAGGCGGCATCGCGGCCGACGTCACCGGTCTCGAAGCTCGATTGGTAGATGATCACCGCGAGGATGCCGGCGATGTCGCGGCGGGTGAACGGCGCCATCAGCGTGCGTGGATCGCTGACGCCGAGTAGAACGCCCGCAAGCGGCAGCTCGCTTGGCATCGGCAGCCGCCGCGCTTTGACCTCTTCGATGTAAGCGTTGACGCCGGCCGCAAAGGCATCGGCCATCGCGCCGTGTTCGGAGCTGAAGCCATTGGCGACGCGGTCGGCAACGTAGGTCATGCCGGTCAGGCGCGATTCGAGGTCGGTATCCAATGCCCCGTCGCCGATCAGCTCGGTGACTCGCCCGAGCCCGAGGCGGCGGGTGAGGTCCATCATGAAATAGCGGTCACGCGCGGTGACGAAGCCTTGCACGAAGGAGAGGTCGACACGGTTGGTGGCGTAGATGTGGGCGACGTTGCCCTCGGTGCGCAGCACCTGCACCTCGGAGCCGAGGCCGGGCAGGTTCCAGGTCTCTTTCTGCTCGACCGACAGCAGCTTCTCGACATCGGTCAGCGGCGCGGTAGGCTCCGGCGTCGGCGACTCGGTCGCCGTCGCAGTCGGCTCCGAGGTCGCCGTAGCCGAGGGCGGTACGTCGGTCGCAGTCGCGCTCGGCACAGTCGTCGCCGTCGAGCTCGCGGTGGCTACCGACGTGGGCGTCAGGCTCGGCGGCACGGTCGCGGTGGCCGGCGGCACGGTGTTGGTCGGTGCGGTGGTCGCCGTCGCCGGGATGTTGGTCGCGGTCGCTTCCGCGGTTGCCGTGGGTGCCGGCGTCGGGAAACGGGCCGAGTCGTCGTCACTGCACCCCGAGACGATCGCCATGAGAAGAATACCAATGCCGAGAGACGCAATGCGCATGTAGCTGCCTTTCTGAATGTGGGGAAGTAGACCGAGCGCCTTTAGCACACGCAGCGCAGCCAACGCACATCGGAAAATGCACCCTCGAGGGAGGAGGCAAGGGGGTCGCGCCAACCGCACTCTAAGCGAGTGCGGTTACGCTGAGCTTCAACGGTGGTTTCACCCGCTGCGCCTCCAAGCTAGACACTTGGAATGATTTGGCTGCTCTTCCTGCTGCTCTCCCTGCCGCGAACCGCCGCGGCCTTGCCCGACCTGGTCGCCGAGGTGTTCGACATCGAAGTGGTCCGCAACTCGCGTGTCGACCCGGGCGACGTGATCGAGGGCTGCACCGACGCCGAGTTCGGCCGGCATTTGCTGCGCTTCTCGCTGCGCACGCGCAACGTCGGATCTACGGACCTCGTTCTCGGCGCTCCCGGCTGCCCCGACTGCTCACTCAACCCGGGCGTGCCCTGCGCCAATCCGCTCTACATCTGCGGCCCGGCGCACAACCACCCGCACTTCGCCAGCTTCATCGAGGCATCGTTGCTCGATTCGAGCGGCCGGCGCGTCGCCCTCGGCCGCAAGGTCGGCTTTTGCATCTTCGATCTCGAGTGCGGCGACGGCAAGTTCACTTGTGAGAACCAGGGACTGACTGCCGGCTGCGCCGACGTCTACGGCACCGGACTGCCCTGCCAATATGTCGACATCACCGACTCCCGCCTGCCGTCCGGCCAGTACACTCTCGAAGTGAAGGTCGACCCGGACGGCGTGATCGACGAAGGCAACGAGAACAACAACATCACCCGCGCGACGGTGCAGCTCATCGGTACCCAGCTGCCCACCGGCGTTACGCGCCGCAATTGGGTACCTGACCGGGGACCCGATTCGCTCGACCGGCCGCTCGGTGACATGTGGACCTTCGTCTGCCCGCCCGGCGGCAGCGCTGACGTGAGCGTCGACACCGTCGCCGACCGCAGTGACGGGCGCTCGCAGATCGACCCGATCGTATTCGTCGCCAACAGCGACGGCACCGGTGTGACCATCGCTGATGACGAGGTCGACTGCTCGATCGAGAGCGCCTGCGGCTTCCGCTGTCCGCGGCTCGACAATGTACCTTGCGGTGAGGGCGGCGTGTTCAGTATCGTCGTGCGCGACCACGGCAGCTTCAACTCCGCGTGTAATGGCGGCGGCGGTTATCTGCTCAACGTGCGCGTCAGCAATAGCCAAGGCGAGCCCCTGAGCGACCGCGACATCAAGCTCGGCGGCGGCGCCCGCCGCCGGATCCCCCGCTGGGCCGATCCCACCCGAGCCCTTTCCCCGGCCCCGGCCCTCGACAACGAAGGCGTTCCCTTCTGAGGGGTCATAGCGACAATCCCGACACCACCGCCGGGTGGTTGTGTCGCAATTGTCGCTATGACCCCCCGAATTTGGCGTGAGCTCGGTACTCCGCGGCGGGCTAACAAACTTGCTCGTACAGCGCGGTGAGCTTCTGGCG
>DASPMH010000859.1:0-4062 GCA_035627175.1 Terriglobales bacterium
TGAGGAGCCCCGAAGGGGCGTCTCGAAGCCCAGGTCGATCTGCGCCTCCGAGACGGCGCTTCGCGCCTTCTCAGGCCGAACGGGCCTTAGTGCGGGAACTGTTCTACGGTTCGTTGGTAGGAGGCGCGCTCGGAGAGCGCACGCTACAGCGATTCACTGGAACGGCTCACAAAAGGTCGGTGCTTACCGACACATCATTGCGCTGTAAGCAGATCGTAATGCTGCGCCGCTAGAGGGCGTCGCAAACAAAAAGAAATGCCGCGCATCCCGAATTCGCGACCAGAGATGCGCGGCGGCCACCAGCTATGCCGGCCGCGAGGCCAAGCTCAGCAGAAGGAGCGATGCATGAAGTATTATTTATCAACAGCGAATCGAACCGCCGTAGCGGTCGGTGCTGCGCTGTGGCTCTGCTCGAGCGCGACCTCGGCGCAAGCCGCCGATCCGCTGCTCAAGTGTCGCGCCGCCATCGCCAAGGGTACCGCCGAGTACGAGCGATCGGTACGACGCTGCCACGCCGGCTGCCTTGGGTTACGGCGGTGCCTGCGCAGCCATTGCGGCAACGGCGTCACCAACTTCGCTTTCGGCGAGACCTGCGACGACGGCAACGTCGCCGATGGCGATGCCTGCCCGAGTGATTGCCGCGTCTCACCCTGCTCGCTTGCCGAGGCTGCCTCGACCGCACTGGTCGACGTCAGCTTCGCCGCGCCGAAAGGTACCAGGGTCAGCGGCATGACCCTGTTCCTCCATTATCCGGAGGAAGCCGGCGTCGTGCCCGACACTGGCAACGTCGGCAGCGGTGCCGGCACGCCGATCACTGACGTCCGCAGCGGCGTCAGCATCACTTCCAACGACGTCGATTACGGCGTGCGCGCAATGATCTTGGATGACTCGCTCGCGGCGATCGCGCCGGGCCGTCTATTCACCGTCGAGCTGCGGCTGTGCCAGGACAAGCAACTCTCCGACAAGTCGATGGCGTGCGTCGTTGTCGATGCCGCCGACCCCGATCTCAATGCCGTCCCAGGCGTGACCTGCAGCGCCGAGCTGCGCTGACGAAAGGAGCTATGAGTTCAGATGCGAAAGAGGAGGAAGCGGTGATGCGAACGAAGAGGACAGCAAAGCTCGCCGCAGTTTTGGCCGCGCTAGCGGCCATGTCGGCAAGCCCCGCCGCCGCGGCTATATGCGGCGATTTGAACAATGATGGCTCGGTGACGATCGTCGACGTTGTACGCATGGCCAACTGCGTCGCGGGTCTGTGCAATGAGTCGGCGGAGTGCGGCGGCGACGGCCTCGCCGACTGCGGCGACACCTTCGGTGACGGTAGCACCGGCGTGGCGCAAACCGAGGATCTCAACCAACTCGTCTTCCAGGTTGCCGGCTTGGAGACGCTGCATGATCTGTGCGCGCCGGTGGGCCCGGCGATCGCCTGCGCTGGCGGCACGGTGACGTTGCCGTCCGGATCGATCACCTCGAGCCAGCACTGGCCCGCGAGCTGCACCGTCAAGCTCAACGGCACAGTGGTGGTCGACACGCCGGATGGTGAGCCCACAACCGTGCTGACCATCGATGCCGGCTCGACCGTTCAGGGCGTCAAAGGCACGGTCGATCCCGCGGCATTGATAATCCTGCCCGGCGCAAAAATCAGCGCCATCGGCTCGGCTGCCCAGCCGATCGTCTTCACCAGCGATCAACCCAATGAATCGCGAGGCAAGGGCGACTGGGGCGGCCTCATGCTCAACGGCCGCTCGACCGTCAATCGGCCGAATTGCTCCAACAGTGCAGAAGGCGTGCCGGACTCGTACGGCGGTTGTGATGCCAACGACAGCAGCGGCGTGATGCGCTACGTCCGCATCGAGTACGCCGGCCGGCTATTCACTCCCAACAACGAGCTCAACGCCTTCACCATGAACGGCGTCGGTCGCGGTACCGATCTTTCCTACATCCACGCCCACATCGGCGCCGACGACTGCATCGAGTGGTTCGGCGGCACCGTCAACAGCCATCATATGGTGGCCTCAGGCTGCGCTGACGACGGTTTCGACTGGCAGCTCGGGTTCACCGGCGCGATGCAATACGGCCTTTACGTCGCCAATGGGGCACTAACCGATGCGAGCGTGCGCGATGCACGAGCTATCGAGGCGGACAACTCCGAATTCGGCAACAACGACCTGCCTCGCTCCGATGCGAAGATGTGCAACCTGACGCTGGTGGGCGCGCGCGCGCAAGCAGTCGATAACGGTGGTACCGACGTCGGTATATTGTTTCGCCGCGGCACCGCCGGCACGGTTGCCAATGCCATCATAACCGGATTCCAGGACGCCGGCATCGAATTGCGCGACGCTTCTACCACCCAGGTAGCGTGCACCGATGCCAACGCCGACGGCACGCCCGAGGGCCTGACGGGTAGCTTGGTGGTGCAGAGCTCGATCTTCTATGCCAATGGCGACTTTCCCGGAGCGGGAACCGAGCATGCCAAGAGCGGCACGATCATGGGCTCCGCCTGCGATCCCAACGAGTGGTACAGCCTACTCCCCGATGTGACCGCGGACGGTGCCAATCCAGTAAATCCGAATATCGTCACCGATTACCCGGCCGACGGCGCGCTGTTCCAAGCGCGTCCGAACGCAGCGGTAGTGGGAGCCCCGCCGGCAACGGACTGCACCCTGATCAGTGACGTCTTCGAGGACGCACCGTACATCGGCGCCATGGACCCGGCCGGCCCGCCGCAAGGCTGGCTCAGCACTCCATGGAACAGCTTCGACCCCGACTAAGCCTAAACGCTGCACTTTAGCGTGCGCTCTCCGAGCGCGCCGCTGCAGTAGATGCCTCAGGGCGGACGCATCCCGTTCGCCCTGAGGTGCAAGCAATTTCGAACATGGAAGAGCGAAGAAAGAATCTCTGGCACATCATAGTAATGGTATTACTGCCGATCGCGTGGTGGACCCCCGCGGTGTTCTCCAGCGCCCGAGAGGAGCCCCGCTTCGCCGGCGCCGCGACATCACCTGAAGAGCTAGCCGACAGATTGCTCGCGGCACTATCGGCCGGCGACAGTACCGCGCTGCACGCGCTGCGAGTCAGCCGAGAACAATATCTCGAGCTGATCGTTCCCGGCACCATCGAGCCTGGCGAGCCGCTGCGCCAGGTCAGCATGGGCACAGCCGATCTCTTCTGGCGTCAACTGGATCAAAAGAGCCGTGACTTCGGCGATCTGCTGTTCGAGCGCTATGGCGGCAAACGATACCGACGCTTATCACTGAGCTACACCGCACCGTCGAAACACTACGGCGGCTACCAGGCGGTCGGAGAGACTCGCATCGTAGCGAGCGACGAAACGGGCGCGCATCACACCATCGCCTCCGGCTGGATCGCGGTGCTCGACGGCGGCTGCAAGTGGATCGGTTTCGAATGGGACGACTGATCGGCAACACTTTGACAAGAGGGTTCTCCCGAAGCATTCGACGCCCTGCGTACTCTGCGCCCTCCGCGGTCTCCAAAAAGCCTTAGGCACCCGCTACGGCGGCAGTCTTCATCCGTGCTTCACGGTGTCGTAACAGCGGCGCTGCTATGTCGCCGGACATCAACCGCGAGACTGTGATGCCCGCACCCAGAGAAGACAACTCCACCACCTTCGGTCACTACGGCGAGATCGAGCACGTCTCCCAGAATTGGGCTGCGGCGCTGTTTACCTCCTCGATCGCCTACGTCTTGCTGGCCGGGCTGGCGCTGGTCGCGGGCAAGTACACCAAAGATTACATCGCTCCGCCGGCGCCGCCGGTCGAAGTGAAGTTCGTTGAGAAAATTGCCGCGCCCGAGCCGCCGCCGGTGGTGCAAAAGATCGAGCCGCCGCCACCGCCGAAGCTCGAAGCGAAGCCGCTGCCGCAATCGCCCGCCGCCGCCGCAGTCGTACCCAAGAACATGAAGATTCGTAAGCTCGACTCGCCGCCGCCGGCGAAGGAGCTCGTCGCTCCGCTAGAGATCCCGATGACAGCTCCTGCCGAGGCAGACTCTGCCTTGGATCAAGGCGTGGCGGTCTACGGCGATCCCGGCACCGGTGACCCCGCGGGC
>DASPMH010000860.1:0-3330 GCA_035627175.1 Terriglobales bacterium
CTCCACGCGATGATCTCGGCGCGCCATCCGCACAGCTTCCTCGGCATCAATGGCGACGGATTGACCGCGATCATCAAGACCAACGGCAACCCCGACCGCCACGTCATCCTGCGCGGCGGCGGCGGCAAGACCAACTACAGCCCCGAGGACGTCAAGGCGGCGAGCGCCTTGGTGCAGGAAGAGGGCATCGTCCGGCCGGTGATGATCGACTGCTCGCACGGCAACTCGCGCAAGGAGTACGCGCGCCAGATCGAGGTCGCCGGTGACGTGATCGAACAGGTCGCGGCGGGCGCGACCGAGATCATGGGCCTGATGCTCGAGAGCAACATCCATCCGGGAGCGCAGCCCTGGAAGCCCGGCGCGACACTGCAGTACGGAGTGTCGATCACCGATTCCTGTATCGGCTGGGAAGACACCGAACGCTTGCTGATGCAGTCCGCAGCTCGCTTAGCGTTGTAGCGTGCGCTCTCCGAGCGCACTTGGCCTATCGCGTTGCCCTGGCCTCACCACTCCGCCGCCACCTTTGCCAGGTGTGCGCCCCCTTTCCCAATCTTTCCCAAAGGGGCAGCGCGCAGCGCGGGGGATTTGCCCGCCAGCTCGGCAGGTCGCCGGCGAGGATGGCGCGCTCGGAGAGCGCGCGCTACAGCGAGCCGGCGATTTTCGAAAATCTTTGGATTGCGATAGGGAGCGGCTGTGCCACGCCCCCCTCAGACGCGATCCCATCTCGCCACCTACCTGCCGCTAGGCATCGGGGCTCTGGTCCTCGCCGGGTTGGTGGCTGCGCTCATCTTCTCGGACTATCGGCCGGACCCGCCCGGTGCGACGCCGCCGACTGTGGCAGCCATCCCATCCGACACCTCCGCACCGGTCGCCGCTCCCGTTGCGCAGCAGGAAGATCCGCCGCTGTTCGACGCTTGGGTCCAATACGAGCCGGCCGAGCTGCGCGAGGACGCCAACCTGCGCCGCCGCTACGTCGATGCGGTGCTGGCGCATCGAGTGTTTCAGATTCCGCCTTCGGGACTGCCGCCGATGCAAGCGCAGGAGCTGTTGCTCGAGGACGATGATCTGCTGCTCTCTTCCGGCCGGCAGCTATGGACTCGTGAGCTCGAAGACAAGCCCGGATTTCACGGCAAGATCTGTTACGTTCACTCCAATTACTGCCTGCCCGAGCTGTTCGACGTGCAGTTCTTCGTCGACGGCAAGCCCGGCATCATCTACAGCGACCAGTACCGCATCGATCGCTTCCCCAGTCATACGCTGACTACCTATTTCGTCGGCGGCGCGATGATCGAGGAGCGCAAGTTCATCACCTGGGACGATCGCGCCGTCGCGACGTACACCGCGCGCGCTTACGACAACGGCAAGCATCAGGTCGCCATCGAGGTAACTGCCCCCTACCCCGCCGTGCCGCGCAGCACCGGCAAGGCAGCCTTCCCCCTGGTCGGCAGCGGTAAGTACCAGGAGAAGCCGCTCTACCTGTACCTCGACGCACCGCAATTCGAGCTGGCGCCGACCGCAATGATTCATCTGCGTCGCGATCTCGGCACCGTCGATGCCGGCAGCTCCGCCCAAGCCCGCGTCGCCTTCAGCTACACCAACGAGCCCCGCCCGAAGCAGCACGACCCGGCCGAGGTCTTGCCCGCCGATGTCTTCGAGCAACACCGCCGCACCTACAACCAGTGGTTCGCCGACAACATCCCCTACTTCGACAGCTCCGACATCGGCTTCAAAAAGATGTGGTACTACCGCTGGTGGGTGGTGCGCTTCAATTTGAACGAGCTCGATTCGCCCGATCTCAAGTCCTACAACTTCTACGAGGGCAAGCTCGGCTTCGACAACGTCATCTCCTTTGCGGTGCCGGTGCAATTGAAGGAGCTCGCTTATCTGCGCGACCCGATCTTCGGTGTCAGCCAAGCGCTGAACAGCTACAACAACCGCAGCGACATCGGCGCCGTCGTCGACCCGCCCGGCAGTCCGTACTGGGGCGAGATGTACTCGCACTGGATCGCCGCCGCACTCGCCGAGCTCAATCGGGTCCATCCCATGGACCGCGACACCCTCGCCAATTTGACCGCCTCGGCCGCGCTCGACGTCGATGCCTGGGCGACCAATTTCGATCAAGACAACGACGGGCTGCCCGCCCGGCTCAAGCCACGGCTCACGGGCTACGATCTCGATATCCTGTCTTTCTGGTACTTCGACGGGCTAAAGCTCAACCCCCGGGCGCGCTTGAGCGAGATGGAACGGGTCGATTTCGCCAGCTTCGTCTACGCCAATGCCAAGGGTGTCGCCGAGCTCGCCGCCGCCCTTGGCGACCAGCCCTTGCGCGAGCGTCAGGATGCGACCGCCAGCAAGATCCGCGCGGCCGTGCTCGGCACGCTGTGGGACGAGCAGACCAAGTTCTTCTACCCGCAACGCGCCGGCGACGACGCCCGCGCGCCGATTCGCGAGCTGCACGGTTTCTTCCCTTTCACCATGCGCCTCGCCCCCGACGAGCCGCGCTATACCGCGGCGCTGGCCAAGTTCATCGATCCCGAAGAATTCTGGACCCGCTTCCCACCGGTGATCACCAGCAGCTACCACTATCGCCAGTGGAACTGGGAGATGGATGGCCTGACCCGCAACATCGCGCCGCACCCGATCACGATGGGCGCCAAGACGCTGCTCGAAGCGTATAAACACTATGAAAGTTCACCGATTGAAGCCTCACACTTCATGGAGCTGATGAGCCGCTACAACGAGCTGGTCTATCCCGGCGTCCATCCGGCCGATCCCTATTGGCGGCCGAACGCGCACGAGTACTTTTCCAAATGGGAGCCGTACCAGAGTGCCGAGCGACCCAAGCCCTCGGACATCTCCCACGACTTCCACTCCGCCTATTGCTACCTCGTCGTCGAAGGGGCAGTCGGGCTGACGCCGCGCACCGATGAGCGCATCGAGCTCGATCCGGCGGCGCGCAGTTGGGATTATTTCCTGCTCGATCAGCTCCGCTACCGTGGTCACGACTTGCGCATCGTCTGGGACAAGCCCGACGGAACGGTTCGTTACACAGGCTTGCCGGAAGGTTTCTCGCTGTACATCGATGGCCAGCTGGCTTTCACCGAGCCGGCGCTGTCGCACGTGATCTACGATCCGGAAAAGCGGGAGATCCACAAGCCGCAATGACCCGGCAGGATGCGGCGGCGGGGGCGGAGCCAACCTTTGCGATCGAGTCCGACGGCGAACGCAGCCGCATCGTGCTCGACGGGCGCATCGACATCACCCGCGCCCAGCAGTTGCTCGAACGGCTGAGTGACGAGCTCCCGGCGGCGGCGCGCCAGGTCGACATCG
>DASPMH010000861.1:0-2355 GCA_035627175.1 Terriglobales bacterium
GGGACAGATCCGACCGGCCCTGACCCTGACCGGAATCACCCCGCCTGCACCACCGCTCGAGGTCGATCTCTCCGGCGGCAATATCCTCGGACGATGGCGACGCGTCCTGGGAGAGCTGTCCTACCTGCAGCTGCAGGCTTACTACGACCGCAACTACCGCGACGACCCCACCTTCGCCGACAGCCTCGATACTTTCGATGTCCAGATCGAGCGCGGCGTCGCTCTGCCCGGGAATCAGGACCTCCTCTTCGGCGCGGAGTACCGGCTGATGGCGGACAATTTCGTCGGCCGCAGCGGCATCAACCTCGATCCGGCACGGTCGCAAGACCATCTCTTCAGTGCCTTGCTCCAGGATCGCATCCGGCTGTTCGACGACACGGTGCAGATCACCATCGGAACCAAGCTCGAGCATAACGACTTCAGCGGCTTCGAGATCCAGCCGACCGGACGGATTGCCTGGCTGCCGATCGACACCGTCACCCTGTGGGGCGCGATCTCGCGGGCGGTGCGTGTGCCGACCCGCATCGAGCGCGATCTCTCGGCCCAGACCACAGGTGATGGCGGGTTGAACCTCAACCTGGTCGGCGGGCGCGATCTGGTTGCCGAAAAGCTGATCAGTTACGAGCTCGGCACGCGTTGGGCGGCCACACCCGAGCTCAATTTCGACCTGGCCGGCTTCTACAACGAGTATCAGAGCCTGGTGACGTTCGAAGTCGAATTCTCGCCGGCGATGGACGAAGCCGCGGTCTTCAACACCAATCGCTTGGAGGGCCATGCCCACGGTGCCGAGGCAGCAGTGACCTGGATGCCGGTGCCCTGGGCTACGCTGGTCGGCACCTACACCTACCTCTATCTGTCGTTGCACCGCGATTCCGACAGCCTCGACATCAACGGCACCGAGCGTTTCGAGCGGGCCAGTCCGCACAACCAGGTCGGCTTGCGCTCGCACTTCGATCTACCCGCCGGCTTCGAGCTCGATCTGATGTCGCGCTACGTCGACTCGCTCGGCTCAGCGGTCGAGAACCCCGAGCCGACTTCGAACTATTTCAATCTCGACACCCGCTTCGGCTGGCGCAGCGACTTCGGCCTGGAGCTCTCGCTGCTCGCTCACAACCTGCTCGAAAAGCGGCACCGCGAGTTCGCCGGCGCGACCGGAGTGCAGCGCGGCGTCTACGGCCGCGCCACCTACCGCTTTTGACGGTCCTGTTCCGCCACGCCGGCGGGCGCGGCATCAGCGGGGCTCGAGGCGAAGAATCCGTCCCTCGCGTTCATCGGTTACGACATAGATCGTGCCGTCGGAAGCTTCGGCGATGTCGCGGATCCGAGTGGCGAGCTCGCCGGCGTAGCGTTCCTCGCTGCGCACCTGCTTGCCGTCGAAGGTCAGCCGGACCAGCCCGCCCGGCTTGAGAGAGCCGATCAGCAGGCTGCCACGCCAATCCGGGAAGGCCTCGCCGCGATAGAAGATCGCACCGGACGGCGCGATCACCGGATCCCAGTAGTACACCGGCTGCTCCATCCCTTCTTTGGCAGTGCCTTCGCCGATCTTGGCGCCGCTGTAGTCGATGCCGTAGGTGATCACCGGCCAGCCGTAGTTCTTTCCCGCTCGCGGTTGGTTGAGCTCGTCGCCGCCGCGCGCACCGTGCTCGACCGTCCACAGCTCGCCCGTCTGCGGGTGGATCGCGGCCGCTTGGATGTTGCGATGGCCGTACGACCAGATCTCCGGCCGCGCCCCGCTGCGGTCGTGGAACGGATTGTCGGAGGGGATCGAGCCATCGGGTTTGAGCCGAACGATCTTGCCGAGCGTGGTGCCGAGGTCCTGCGCCTTCTCCTTGTAGTCGAAGCGGTCGCCGAGGGTGACGAACAAGTTGCCATCGGGTGCGAACAGCAGCCGCGAGCCCCAGTGGTTCGGGCCGGCGACCTTGGGTTGTTGCGACCAGATCACCTTGGCCTCGGTCAACTCGTCGGCGCCGAGCTCGGCACGCAGCACGGCGGTACCGGCCGCGGTCGGGTCGGGTTCCGAGAAGGAGAGGTAGAGAGTCTGGTCGCTGCCGAAGCTCGGGCTGAGGGTTATGTCGAGCAACCCGGCTTGGCTCTTCGACTGCACCGCCGGCACGCCGCCGAGCGGTGGCGACAGCTTGCCGTCGGCACTGACGCGCCGCAGCCGCCCTTTGCGCTCGCTGACCAGCATCTCGCCATTGGGCAAGAGTGCGATCGACCAGGGATGCTCGAGACCGGTGGCGACAGTGGTCACCTTCGCCGGCAGCGGCAGGGGTCCCGGTTGAGGCGAGCTCGGTGCCTGAGCCTGGGCGACGGCGACGAGGGCGAGACTTAGGATCGTGAGGTGGCGCGGGATGG
>DASPMH010000862.1:0-2227 GCA_035627175.1 Terriglobales bacterium
CAGCAGGATGCTCCAGATCAGCAGAAAGATCCCCCATCCGATCGCACCTTTGATCAGCAGGTAGGCGACTACCGAGATCCACACCAGCGGCGGGCCGAAGGGAACGAAAGAAGAAAAGCCGGTGACCGCGCCGAGCAGGAACGAGAACGGCACGCCCGCGATCGCATAGCCGATGCCGGCAAGGACGCCTTGCGCCACGGCCGTCGCGAGCGTGCCCTGCACTACCGCGGACAAGGTGTCGTAGAAGCGCTGCAGGATGGCGTCTTTGTGCTTCGGCTCCATCGGCAGGAGATCGCGAAAGCCGCGCACCAGACGTTCGCCGTCGCGGAAGAAGAAAAACAGCGCGAGCGTGGTCAGGAAGAAGTTGCCGACGAACTTGAGCACGTTGGCGGCGGCGTGACCGGCCTGCTCGACGAGGAAGCCGCTGGCGGCATTGCTCGCCTTCAGCGCCAGCGCGCCGAGGTCGACGTTCCAGTCGCTCAGCAGTGGGCTGAAGCGATCCCACAGCCGGCCCGGCGCCGAATCGCGCCAGCCGACGATCTGCTGCTGCAGCTCGCCGGTCTCGTAGGCGTGCTGCATGCTTTGCACGAACTGCACCGACTGCTGCACCACCACTGTGGTCAAGATGATCGTCGGTACGATCACGGTTGCGATGACCGCGGTCGTCAAAATGAAAGAGGCGAGTCCGGCGCGTCCTTTGAGCAGCCGCTCGAGCTGGGCGTAGACGGGATAGAAGACGAGCACCAGCACGCCCGCCCAGCTCAATGGCCCGAAGAAGCCCTGGAAGATGACGTAGAACTGGTAGAGCAGAAACAGAAAGACGGTGAAGAAGAAGGCGGCGAAGAGCTGCTGGCGTCTCATCGGAGCTTCTGAGCGATCGACATGGCGGCGGATTGTAGCAACGGCGCAGCGAAGGTCCTATAGCTGCGAGGCTCGATGGCATACAGCGATTGCGTTCATTGCGGCCTCTGCCTCAACGCCTGCCCGACCTATCTCGAGCTCGGCACCGAGACCGACTCACCGCGCGGCCGCATTTATTTGATGGAGCGAACGGCCGCGGGCGAGATGGAGCTCGATGGCGACGTGGTGCGCCATCTCGATCTCTGCCTCGGCTGCCGCGCCTGCGAGAGCGCCTGCCCCTCGGGCGTGCGCTACGGCGAGCTGATCGAGGCGGCGCGGGTGCAAATCGCTCGCGAGCACCCGCGCAGCTGGCGCGAGCGCTGGCTGCGCCGCGCCATCGCCGCCGTGTTTCCCTATCCCGCTCGCCTGCGCCTACTGCTCGCGCCGGCGCGCCTGCTCGACCGATTCGGCCTGCTCGACCCGCTGCGCCGCGCCAGCGCCACCATCGCCATGCTCCCCTCCCCCCTCCTTTCTAAGGAGGGGGCAAGGGGGAGGTCGAGGACTCCAGCTCCACTCCCGAGCCGCGGCCAAGTATCGCTATTCGCCGGCTGCATAAGCCGGGTCCTGTTCGCCGAGACCAACGCGGCAACGCGCCGCGTCATGAACCGCAACGGCTTCGCGGTCGAAGAGCCGCAGGCGCAGGGTTGTTGTGGTGCGCTGCATCTACATGCCGGCGATATCGACGCGGCGCGTGAAATCGCGCGCCACAACATTGCGGCGTTCGCCGGCGACGCGCCGATCGTCGTCAACGCGGCGGGTTGTGGCGCGATGTTGAAGGAGTACGGCCATCTTCTGCGCGACGATCCGTTCTGGGCAGAACCGGCGGCGGCGATGAGTCGCCGGGTCCGTGATGCGAGCGAGTTGCTCGTCGAGCAGGGATGGCAGCAACCGCAGTCGGGCACGACTGTGCGGGTGACCTACCACGATGCCTGTCACCTCGCCCACGCGCAGGGGATTCGCGCCCAGCCGCGCGCCCTGTTGCGCAGCATCCCCGGAGTTGAGCTGGCCGAGCTTGCTGAGGCAGATGTCTGTTGCGGCAGCGCCGGGAGCTACAATCTGACCGAGCCCGAGATGGCGCAGCGACTTGGCGCTCGCAAGGCCGCCAACATCGCCGCGACCGGCGCGGCGTGTGTCGCCGTCGGCAATCCGGGATGTGCCCTGCAGATCGCGGCGGCGCTGCGGCGGGCGGGCAGCAAGGTCGAAGTAGTGCATCCGATCGAGCTCCTCGATCGCGCCTATCGCAGCGAGCCATAACCCCAGGATCCTGGGGCTTTCTCTGTCTACCCCTCAGGGGTGTTGTTGGAGCAGGTGGATGGCCAGGTCGCGG
>DASPMH010000863.1:0-4794 GCA_035627175.1 Terriglobales bacterium
CAACGACATGCTCATCTCCGCGGGCAATCAGATGGGCCTGCTCGCTACCCGCGGCAAAGTCGACTTCGGCGGCGAGCCCAGCGAGCGGCCGCTCGAGATCGATGCCGAGTTCGCCAATGCCAATGGCGCGGTGACCATCGCTTTCGATGCGCCGTATGTCGGTCCGAAGGTGTGTAGCGACAACTTGCTGCAGCTCTGCTCCAACGACGCCCAGTGCTTCGGCAATTGCGTCGCCGGAACGTGCAGCGACGACGGCGTGACCGCGTGTTCCATCGACGATCAATGCCGCGGCACTTGTAGCGTCCGTCGCCGCATCAACGACGGCGTCTGCAGCAACAATCCGGCGACTCCGTGCATCGTCAACGCCGACTGCGGCGGTGCCAACACCTGCCAGCATCCGTTCACCAGCTCCAACGGACAGATCGGCGCCGGTCTGATGGGCACCGGCTCTTCGCTCAACTTCAAGCTGTGCGACAATGCCCTGACGCTGCTGACTCCCTCGGGTGTTCCTCTCGGCCCGTCGCCGCTGCAGTTGGCGATCGAGAATTTCGTTCCCGGGCCAGGGCAGGGCGTCACCCTCGGCGGCAGCAACTGCCGCTTGTGTCCGCTCGCGACCTCGGCCGACGCCAGCTGCACGCCGTGCCCGCCGAATCTGCTCAATGCCAAGACCAAGGCCTCGACGAAGAAGATCATCCTCACCGTCGGCGGCGGTCTGCAGGTGATCGATCTGAGTCGGGTCGCCATCGTCGGTAACAGCATCCTCGAGCTGCGCGGCCAGGACGACACGCTGCTGGTGATCCGCGTCAATCGCAGCTTGCGCATCGGCGGCGAGGCCAAGGTGGTGCTGGCGAGCAACAACAGCGGCAATGGCACTCTGCAGCCGAGCAGTGTGCTCTGGGTCGCCAAGGGCCGCGCCGGCGGAGTCCCCAACCTCTACCGCGCCTGCACTTTCCGCGGCACACTACTGGCAAGCGGCCGACAGGGAATCCGTGTCGGTGCGTCGGTATTGGTCGAGGGCGGTCTCTATGGCCGCCGGGTCAGCATCGGCGGGCAGAGCATCGTGCAGCACTACCCGTTCAAGGGCTTGCTGCCGCTGCCCTAGGTGAGTCGCGGCGAAGGGACCTGAGGGCAGCTGCCCTTAGGTCCCCTTCGTCCCTTACGTCGCTGCCCGGTAACTCCGGCCTCGTTGACATAGCCCCCGCACGCGCCGACGTTGCGCGCCATACACAAAGGAGGAATCGCATGCCTACGCTCTACGGTGTCAGTGCCTCGCCCTTCGTTCGCAAGGTCCGCGTCGCGCTCGCGGAAAAAGGGATCGCCTACGATCTCGACCCGGTATTGCCGTTCAACGTCAGCGCGGAGTTCCGCAAGCTCAGCCCGCTCGGCAAGGTGCCGGCCTATCGCGACGGCGATGTGGTGCTCGCCGATTCGTCGGTGATCTGCGCGTATATCGAGCGCCTTCACCCCAAGCCCCAACTCTTCCCGCTCGATCCCCACGAGTATGCCCGCGCCTTGTGGTTCGAGGAGTATGCCGACAGCGGCCTGGTGGCGGTGATCGGTCCGAAGATCTTCCTGCAGAAGATCGTCCGGCCGTACTTCCTCAATCAGCCGACCGAGCCCGAGGTGGTGAAGAAGGCAGTCGAGGAAGAGCTACCGCCGATGTTCGATTACCTCGAGAGTGAGATCCGCGGCGAGTTCATCGTCGGCAAGCAGCTGTCGATCGGCGATATCGGCCTCGCCACCCAGTTCGTCAACCTCAAGGAAGCCGGCTTCGGCGTCGATGCCGCCCGCTGGCCGAAGCTCTCGAAGTACGTCGAAGCGATGCACGCCCGCCCCTCGTTCGCCGCCTGCATCGAAGAAGAAAAGCAGCTGCTACCCCAACCGAACTAGCGATCCCCCTGCGATCTCCGCCTACCCCCCCTCCTCGAGGAGGGGGGTAGGGGCCCGCGACTCCTACCAGAGCGGCGTGCCTTCGTTGCGGACCAGGGCGTGGAAGGCCTCGCTGAGCTTGCGCGTCACCGGACCGGCCTCGGGCTTGCCGATGGCGCGGCCGTCGATCTCCCGCACCCGCATCAACTCCGCTCCGGTGCCGGTAACGAAGCACTCGTCGGCGGTATAGAGATCGAAGCGCGTCAGGCGCGCCTCGGCCGCCGGTATGCCGCCCTCGGCGGCGAGCTCGAGGACCACTCCTCGGGTGATCCCTTCGAGGGCGCCGTCCTGCGGCGATGGTGTCACTAGCCGGCCGTCGCGCACGGCGAAAATGTTGTCGGCGCTGCATTCGGCGACGTAACCAGCCTGATTGAGCATGATCGCTTCCTGCGCGCCGGCATTCTGGGCGTCGATCTTGGCGAGCACGTTCTTCAGGTAGTTGAGCGACTTGATGCGCGGATCGAAGCACTCGTGCGAAACCTGGCGGGTTGCCGAGGTGATCACCTTGATACCTTCGGCATAGAGGGCACGGGGATAGACGTGCACGTCGGTGACGATGATGACGACGCTCGGACGGGGACAGCTCTTGGGGTCGATGCCGAGCTCGCCCGCGCCGCGGCTGACGACCAAGCGGATGTAGCCGTCTTCGCGCCGGTTGCGCCGCACCGTCTCGCGGACCGCTTCGCCCATTTCGCTCAGGCTCATCGGGATCTCGAGCGCCAGAGCGCATGCCGACGCGTACAGCCGCTCGAGATGGGCATCGAGGCGGAAGATCCGCCGGTTGTAGACGCGGATCCCCTCGAAGACGCCATCGCCATAGAGGAAGCCGTGATCGAACACCGAAACCTTGGCGCTCTCTCGTGGATGAAACTCTCCGTCGACGTAGATCTGCATCGTCACTCCTGCGGGAATCGGCCGGCTACGCTTGGCGCCGTCGTCATCTGCAGTCAAGGCCTTGCTCGCGCTCGTTTTCCTCGAGCATGGACACTTGACGCCGCCGCCACCGCATGTTGCCTGAGCCCCCATGGCGGTGCGGGTCCAGATAGCCGGAGTTTCTACTCTCGAAGAAGCGCTCGCCATCGAACGCGCCGGCGCCGATGCCCTGGGATTCACGGTGCGGCTGCCGAGTGGCCTCCACGATGGACTGACCGAAGCGCGGGCGCGCAGCATCATCGCGGCATTGCCACCTTTTGTGGTTTCCGTGGGCATCACCTACGTCGACAATGCCCGGGAGGCGATCGATCTCAGCCGCTACCTCGGCATCCAAGCGCTCCAGCTGCATGGCTCGTTTGCCGACCGCGATCTCGACATGGTCCGCGCTGCTCTGCCGCACCTCAAACTGATTCGCGCCGTTCACGTCACCGGCCCCGAGGCCGTTGCCCAGGCCGAGATCACCGCCCGCCGTGCCGATGCGCTGATCCTCGACACCTACGATCCGGCGACCGGGCGCTATGGCGCGAGCGGCAAGACGCACGATTGGTCGATCAGCCGAGCCATCGTCGCGGCGGTGCGGGTGCCGGTGATCCTCGCCGGTGGTCTGACTCAGGACAATGTCGCCGCGGCGGTCAAGCAGGTGCGCCCGTGGGCGGTCGATGTTCACACCGGCATCGAAGATGCGGACGGCAGCCGCAATCTCTCGAAGGTTCGGGCCTTTATCGCCGCTGCGGGCACCGCGGCGTAATTGCACAAAATCCGTTTGCCCTTTCTCGTCGGCCTCGCAGTGGCGCCTGGCACGTTTCGCAATTGCCGCGTTCGCGCCACCGCGGCAAACCGCTACAGCGACGCTGGGGCAGCTGATGGATTCGGCACGACCGTTGCGTTAGCGTTCGCAAACAACATCCAACGCCAGGAGGACACCGCGTGAGCAAAGTCAAAACTCTGGGGGACGTGATCAGCGCGATTCAGGATGAATGCGGCAGTGATGCCGAGACGATCGCCAAGCTCGAAACTCTGCTCCGCGATCGCAAATTGCGCTACGACCGCGACCTTCAAAGCCAAGACATTGTTCCTGCGGCTGGTCCCCGGCTGCAGTTGGTGCACTCACGCCCGCGGATTGCCGGTGGCGGACGGCCCGTCGGACAGCTTGCGCATCGTGGTGACGGCGAATACCGCCAAGCGCTGCCGCGCGTCGAAGAACTTCACCTCGACAAAGCTGTTGCGGCCGCGCTCGTGTAACAGCTCGCTCTCGATGACGAAGCTCGGCGCCACCACCGGCTCGAAATAGTCGACCCGCATGTTGGTGGTCGCCAGGAAAAATCCCCACGCTCCGCGCCGGTCCATGCCCGCACGCACGGTGTAGAGCGAGAGGAAGTCGACGTAGGTCGGAGTGAATCCGCCGAAGAGCTGGCCGCGCAGGTTGCGGACGTGCATCGGCAGGTGGGCCTCGATGCGCAGGTATCCCTTGCGCTCTTCGAGCAATTGCCAGCGATCGGCTTCGAGGAAGTCTCCGATCGGATGGCCGCGATTGATGAAGCGCCCGGCGGGCACATCGAGCCATGCCTTGCGCACTGCGCCCCAGGGATCGATTTCGGCCATGGTTTCCTGAACGGTGGCGATCGATTATCAAGCCGCTCACCAACAACCAAGGAGCTGCCATGATCGATCTCTACACTGCCCCGACTCCCAACGGCTGGAAGGTCTCCATCGCTCTCGAAGAGCTGCAGCTGCCTTACGAGGTTCATGTCATCAATTTGCTTGCCGGCGACCAGAAGAAGCCGGAGTACACCCAGCTCAATCCGAACGGCCGCATCCCGACTATCGTCGATCGCGACAACGGTGACTTCGCGGTCTTCGAGTCCGGGGCGATTCTGATCTACCTCGCCGAAAAAACCGGCAAGCTGATGCCGGCTGACGTCAAAGGCCGCT
>DASPMH010000864.1:0-22171 GCA_035627175.1 Terriglobales bacterium
TGCGACGATTGCTGGAACCGCGAACAGCGCCGCCGCAAGGCGGCTCAGCAACGCAACGGCAGCGACTTCGACGATACCGTCGATGGCGAGTCGTTGCGCGAGGGCAACGCTCTGCAAGCTCGGTACGGATTGCGGCCGATCGGAGGAAGGTGAGACATGGCGAGTTTAGCAGCGCTCCGGCGGCGTGAATCCGCCGCCCTTCGTGACCTCTCGCCACAGCCGGCCGCCGTTCGTGCGGCTGCGCTTCAGATCCTGATGACCCACTGCATCAAAGGAAGCTCACCGCCTTTGGTGATCGCCGGCGACGTTGGCGACCAATTGATTGCGCATGTGATGAGCGGCACGGGCGTGGTGGCGATTGCGATGGCCTGCCAAATGAGCCGCGATCGGGTGGTTGCCGCCTTGGTCCGGATCATTACCGGGCCCCAGGAGGGATGAAGATGTCGAACCTGCAGAGGATCGAGAAATCGAAACGCGCCCTCAAGCGGGCGCGGCTCGAGCGCGCCCGGCTGCTGTCCAATCTGGCTGCGGCTGAGATCGCACGAGAGGTCGTCCGTCTCCAGGGCCTCAACCGGGCAAGCCACCGCGCCGATCGCGGAGATCCTCTCGTCACCGACGTGAATCCCGCAGTCGCGCATTTCGACCTTGAGGTTGCCGAGCTGCTGCTCCGGGGCGTCCACGTGGACGACATGACCTTCGAATGTTCCGGCCGCGCTGCGGCGTGGCCGCGGGAGATCTGGCCCGCGCTGTGGAGGTTGCTGTGATGGGCGCGCGAACTTCCTCGAAGTGGACCATGCCGTCGACTGACACGATACGGCGCGCAGCGCTCGCTGCGCTCTTGGACGCGGTGGTGAACGGCGATTGTGGGCCCGCGCAGCTGAAACGCGACGTGACTGCTCAGGCCTTCGCCTTCGTCCTAACGGACGATCCGCCGGCGGCCGCCAGGTTGTCTCGCGCTTGGCGGGCACGTTGGCACGTTTAACATGACACGGGACGAGGTCGTCGCTACCTTGGCGAGAGTGGCGGTAAGGGGTCTGTGATGTCGAACCTGCACCAACTGAAGGCGAAGAGTCGCGCCGCTGCGAAGCGTGCCCTGATGGCCGACCATGCCGTCCGATCTGCAACCGCACGCGCTGCGCTTCTTCGAGAGATCGCGCGGCTCGCGGCACTGCACAAAACTTGGCTTTGTCAGAAGGGTACCATTCCGCTCTACCCACGCGACCTCGAGGTCGCGGAACTCGTAAGAAAGGTCTGGACGTGGAGGATATCGCTGTCGAGGCTGGGATCATGCCGATGGAGACCTGGCAGTCGCTGATGAGGTTGCTGTGATGTCAAACCTTCATCGGCTGAATTCCAGACAACGCATCGTCAGGGCTGGTGACGCCCACCAAAAGGCAGCGCGTGCCGCCGCCCGCGCCGCCAAGGGCCGCCGCAAGGCAATTCGCGAACTCGCCGCTGCGGTGCTGTTCAGCGAGATCAAGCGGGTGAGGAAACTCCATTTGGGGCGCGGCGACGGGCCGTCGCATCCCAATCCCGCCATCGCGGCGATGGATGCCCGAGTCTCTGAGCTCATGCTGGAAGGCCTCGTCGACGGCAGCGATCTCGTTATCGAAGTGCGACGATCCAGCGCGTTGCATGCGAACGTGTTCCCCCAGGATATCTGGGGCGCCTTGTTCAGGTTGCTGTGATGGCCCGCGCCGAACGACCGAAACTCGTTGCCACCAAGGCGGGAGAAACCGCATACGCTCCTCACCCCCCGGATCGACGAACGGCTCCTGCGAGGCCAGGCAATCAAGAAAGCTCTTGGCAATGGGCTCTCGAGGACTATCCGAGCGGGACGAAGTTCTTGTTCCGCTCAAACGCGGTGGCCGAGATCGAGTAAGCCGAAGAGTGGGAGTACCCCGCCGAGCACCAGTTCGCCCGGCTCCTGATCACTCACGGCATCACGACGGCCGCGAACGCCCTCTGTCTCGACCTCGGCACTGCGCTTGCCGCAGCCTTCCAGCTGGCGCGCGGCGCCGAGATCCCGACGATCGCTGACGTGGCAACAGTGAGGCCACGATGGAGGAAGCTGAACGTGGCCTGAAATGCGCTCCTCCCGATCTGCTGCCACAGCGCGCCCAGTCAGAGGCGTATTTGTCCTCACGACGCGTGACCGTGGAACATCTAGGCTCGACGACGCGCTCTAGCTTGATGCCGCGAGGTGCGGCACTATCGGATGATGTCCGGCTCGGGCGTGCGCCGCGCTTTCGTACGGTTCTTGTTTGATCCGGAAGTCAGGAGAATCAATTGAGGACGAGCTAAGAGAATGCTGTCCGATTAGATCCCATGTTTTCGCGGAAGGAACCCACCATTGGTGAACCTAGTCAGCACCTGCGCACGTTGGCTGCGCGCATCATCAGTACGATCGCACGTGGTCATCCTGATCATGTCCCCCGCGTTTACCTAGACACCTCCGCTCTAAAACACGCAATCGAGCGCCGTATTGAGTGGGTCCCACGATCCCAAACCATCAATTGGGGTGGGCTTCGTCAGAAACTTCAAGTGTCGGAGCCCATCGAGGTCTTCCCTGCTGATCGGATCCACGGCGATGAAATGCGAAGAGAGGTGGCTCTGCTCAGATCCGTTGCCGATCTTGCGAAATCGGGGCACATAGAACTCATCGTAAATGAGGAGACCATGGTCGAGTTTTGCGGGCTGCCCAGGACGCGCGGCGTCGACGGTCTCTTCTTTGACGCTCCTGTTACGCGGGTGCGACCGCCGATTGCGTACGGTCGCGTCATGTACTCGGCTTGGGATACGGGCACCGATCTCCAGTACCAATTTCTTTGCCGGATCAATGACAGCAGATTCGACTCACTGCAGCGTGCATGTGGAGCCTATCAGGGGCCAAGCCGCCCGCGAAGAACCAGCTTCGTGATGCGTTCTTTGTTTGGTGCGCCGAGTCGGCCGGCGCTCAGTTCTTCCTGACCTGCGATCTTGCGCTAATTCGAATGATCTCCAGGCAGCCAAGGCACCTCCCTTACGTTGAAGTCGTCGCTCCATCTACGTTCTTGTCACAGGTGCGGCGGCCACCTGCGAGCCGGCTGATCGACATGATCCGCCGGTTTGGTGGACATCGGCGTTTAGAACTGCTCGTATCCAAGGTGCGCACAACCGGCAGGCGACGATGACGGTTGTGCAGCACACGAAACGGATGGAAGGTGTTGGGCCGGCTCGACGCCCAGAGCGTGTGGAGTGTTCCGCCGCGGCCCGGCAGCCCTGACCGTCCCCGCGCAATAGTGCATCATGGAGAGTATCAATCGAGGTGCATCCATCCGACCAACTCGTGGATCGCTAGAGGCGCGAGTGTGATGGTACCGCAACTGGACGGCAGCACGTCGGCGGCGCGCCGTTGCCCCGCAATATGGGCAGGTACACGTCCCGGTGTCTAAGTATGGCCAAGCAATTAAACGTGCTGCTGGTCGTAATCGATTCGTTGCGTGCCAAGTCTTTGGAGAAGGGCGAAGGACGACCGGCTACACCTTTCCTAGACGCTCTGAACTCGCAATCGATCGCCTTTACCCGTGCCTACGCATCAGAATGTTGGACGCTGCCATCACACATGAGCATGTTCACGGGGCTGCTGCCGTCACAGCACCAAGCTCACTTTCAGGCGATGAGCTACCAAAAGCAGGACCCTACAATTGCTGAACACCTCGCGGCGCACGGCTATAGAACCGAGATCATTAGCAGGAATCACGTCTTTGATGGCACCATTCCGGGCGTTACCCGCGGATTCCAGTTCAACACGCGCCCGCTCTCTACCCTGAGCCCACTGCACCCTCTCGGACTATTTCTGGCGGCTACTAAGCCCCGCTCGCGCCGGCTGATGCGTGAGACTGGGTTTTTCATCCATTTCATCTAAGGAGCCGCACCTTTCTGAAAGAATATTCGCGCGCCCTGATGCCAGCAGATGACCTCGTGCTGGAGCGTGCTTTGAACCAGATAGTGCAGTCGCTCAGAAAAAATCAAAAGTTCTTCCTGTTCTTGAATCTCTACGATGTGCATTGGCCCTATCCCACTAGCAACACAAGCGTCCTAAGCTCGTGGCGGTCTGCCCGGGGATGCGTTGAAAATCTAACATTTCCATTCGTTCTCCCCAAGATCGGCGCGCATGCTTATCTCAGCGATGATTTTCGCATTTCTAACTGGAGCCGCTCGATGCTCATGCGACGCTATCATCAGGCAATTGCTCTGGCGGACGCGCGCCTCGCGGCGTTCTGGACGTCGCTGCGGGACACCGGCGCCTTCGATAATACCCTGATTATCATGACCAGCGATCATGGGGAGGCATTCGGGGAGCATCGGCTATACATGCATGATGCGTCGGTTTGGGATGTTCACCTGCGGGTACCGCTTTGGATACACTATCCGGGGTTATCGCATGCTAAAGTCGACCAAGTGGTGTCCACACGCGACCTATTCGGCGTCATGCGATCCGCCTTGTCGCGTCAGATGGCCAGAACGATCCTGAGCGAAGATTACCGCGGCGAACACCCGCTCGCCTTCGCCGAGCACTATTTCTATCCACACGCGAAGAGAGCCGCCCCAAGATTTCGTCACAATCTAGGGGCGATCATTGGACACGATGCGAAGCTGATTCTGAACGGCGAAGCGATCGAAGAATACGATCTAAGCTCCGATCCGGCGGAGGCGACTGGCTTTTCGTCGTCTCTTGAAGAGTTCGCTAATCGCTTCACGAGCAACAGCTTGAAATCCGCGATTCTGCTGCAGGCTCAGATGCAGCGATCCAAGTGGAGAGACACAGCTGCCGCGCTGCTTTGAAGGTAGCAGGAACTGGCGGAACTCGCAGACTGGCCCCGGGAGAACGAGACGCTACGTCCGCTCGGGTGCTGGACGCGAACGGCGCTTTCATCTGCGCCAACGAGATTCAGCTGTTACCACCGTGGCGAGTGACGAACTGCATAGCGCCGACGGCATGTGGGCTGCGAGCCACGGCACGTGGCGCGAGAGCGTTGCGCTGCGATCTTGGTGCCGTTCGGGGATATAGCGGAGCCGCTTCCACTCTGCGGCGTCAGCTCGAGGATGCGACTGGCTGGATCGGTCGATCACTTCGCGCAGGTACACGAACGTCGATGCCGAAGATCTTGCAAGTCCGGACCAGCGAGCACAGTGCCGCCGTTCGATGCGCCGCGGCCTCGCTGCCTGCCGTACGCCAGGTCTTGCGGCCCAGCACGATCGGCCCGCAGCGCCTGCTCGGCTCCGTCGTGGTCGATTTTCTGTCGACCGTCTTCCGTGTGCCGCGTCAGCGCCGCCCAATGATTGCGGGCATACGCGTCCGCTTGCGCAAGCGGACTCTTCGGAAGGATCTTCAGCGCCAGACCATCTCTCGCCACCCCGCAGTGCGCCTCTTCGTCCGAAGCGGCGGCGGCGCCGCCTTATCCCTCGCCCCCGCTAGCGCCGGAGGCGTCGCCTCATCGCGGGTTGAGGCGGCGGCCTGGGCACGGCTCGCCTCCGATTTCGGTCGCAATGGGCTGCAGGCTTTGAAATTAACGCCGCTGAGCCAGCGTTGTCGGCGCTGATCATCGATCTGCTGCATCGTGCGCCGAACCGATGGGCGGTCGCCATCGACTTATCGAACGCCAGTGCCGATAAAAACCAGATCGACTTGTGATCGTCGGATCGACCACTACACGAGCCGAGACGCTTTTAAGCACCGGCGCCAACGAACCCATGGATGCGCACGTACCGCCGCTGCGCTCGGTCAAGCCAAGGCGTTGTCCGGGCTCTTCAACTTCCGCTTGCATCTATGGTGGAGCGCGGTCCATGCTCGCACGTCGTTGAAGATCCGATGAAACGGAGGACACCGCATGCGGAGATTGCTGTACGTCATCACACTCGCAGCTACTGTCGGGGCGGCGTCGCCGTCGCTCGGCATGAAAGCCGACGCTGCCGGATCACTCGACTTCGCAGGGGGTTCGCCCATACGATGGTCGGGGACTTTCGAGCTTACCGCCCAAGGCTTGAGCGGGAGAGCAAAATTCGACTTCCCTCAAAGATCAGTGAGCAGCGACGTTACAGGGTTTTTTGATAGCGATCGCGGACTTGTCACATTGGCGTCGCTCGACGACATCGACTTGCCCGGATACTTCGAAGGCACGATCGATGGACGCGTAATGTCGGGGTCATACCGCCTCGCAAACGGCTCAGCTGTGGCCACTTGGTCAGGCCTTTGGGAAGCGGAGCTCGGCCAAGGGCTATCCCCCGCACCATCCCTAGATGTCCGTCCATTCCACGCTCCAGAGTACGTCAGAATGAACCTTGACGTAACTGATCCCATGGCATCATGCGCATATCTTCAGAATCCAGGTGCCGTTTATGCGATGTCTGACGGCGCGGCCATGGCCTTGGGCAAATACTGCTTAGATCAGTTGGCGCGCAAGACGCTCCCGCACAAGTTATATGTGCCACCATTACTATCTAAGGTGTGGCAGTTCCTAAACCTTCCCAAACCCGCATTTGGGCTAGTGGTCGGGATCAGTGTACAAGTGAACGACACATCGATGGATACGTCAGTCCAGTTGCAAAATGAGCCAACAATCGCAGTGTCAAGCCTTAGCGAAAATACAATGGTCGCTGCTTTCAACGATGGCGCGCCCGGCGTGGGTTATGCTACGTCTTCGAACGGCGGTGCTTCTTGGGTCGACAGAGGCGCGCCACCCTCGTGGGCTTCAGATGCGTTTGACCCCGTGCTTGCAAATGTCAGTGCGCCAATAGCCGACAAGGGCATCTTTTTTTTAGCACGCAATTCACTGTCTAACGGCCGAATCGTTATCATGGTGTCTCGCTCGGGCGATACAACAGGCCAAACATTTCCTGTCGTAGTAAATGCCAGCCAGACCCCTGCGGGCAGCAGCGCTGATAAGCCTGCATTGGAAACCGATCCGGTCACCGGCTACGTTTATGTCTGCTGGCACCAGTTCGGTCCGAGCGGACTGCAGAACTTCTTCACGCGATCAACGAACGGAGGGCTCAGCTACGCGCCCCCCCACCCCACTGACCGAGGTGGGCATGCCAAATCAATCTGGCATAACACGCGGCTGCTCGATCGCGGTATCAGGATCTAACGTTCATGTGGCTTGGTGGCAAAGCGCTCAATCTCACATCTCAATGACGACGTCTTCCGATAGGGGAGCAACGTTTGCGGCGGCTCCATGCTGCGATTGGCGAACATTTCCAGATCCTAATGATCCTAATCAATGCGGTACGAGGCCAGCATGCACATTCGTGATGGCAGCGAATCCTCCGCCGTTGTTTCTAAACGATTGTGGGACTGGGACCGAAACAGGTCGCAATTTGATCACCGCCGACCCCTCCGGAACAGTCCATGCCATTCGAAACTGGCCTCTCCCATACCTTGCCGCCGATGTCCTCGATCCCAATATTATTTATGTTGTTGCAGATGACTACAGTGGCACAAACAGCAACATTCTTTTCGCGCGATCGACGAATGGCGGCAGTAGTTGGAATAGCGCTAGCGTACTTAATGACGACGGTGGGACCAGCCATCAATATTTTCCGCGGATTGCTACTCACGTCACGAGCGACAGCCCACCTAAATCAAAGCTGTTTACGATTTGGTATGATCGTCGGCGCGACCCTAACAATTTCCATTACGATGTTCAATATAGGGTGTCCGTCACGCAGGGCGTGAGCTGGCATTCAAGTCTGCAGTTGTCAGACAATAGTGCGCCAATTCCATTGCCTCGCACTAATCGCGCTTGCTGTAATCAGGGGGTGTGTAGCCTGATCAACTGCAACTCGATCGCCGACTGTCCCCAAGATTATGATGAGTGCAAGCTTCCCGCGTTAGCGCCAGCGAACTTGTGCTTCTTCGGCGATTACAATACCGTCGTTAAGGTCCCTACACGCCCGGAGTTCTTCCAGGCCATCTGGGCCGACAGTCGGTCTGTTATCGCAGGAGAACGTGATTCCGATATCCGATCTGTCGGGGGATGTTGAGGCCGCTATGAATATGGATCGCTTGGTATGCATGGGATTGATGGCGAATGCACTTTTGTGCGCTTCCGCAGCTTTGGCTAGAGATAGCCTATTTGTGCTTGGAGCGTCGACCGTATCGGAGCTGGACGCTTCGACTGGGGCGGTGCTGCGCAAATTTCCAGTACCGAATGACGCTATTGATTTGGTGGGCAGCTCATCGGGCGCATTCCTGTACGTGGTACACTTCGGCAATCCACCCGCGGCCGGACAACTGTCCGTCATCGACCTCGACCGCGAAGTTGTCGAAATGATTAGGACGCCAGCAAACCCAGTGAGGCTGGCATTTGATCGAGGTGGCCGATTTGGATATCTGATCTCCGTCAATCCTGATGGTATTTCGCGATTCGATGCGGCGGAGCGGCTGCTTCTGCCAATCGGGACTTTATTAGGGCACGGTCGGGATCTTTTGGTAGGTGAGTCTGTCGCGCACATTGTGCAGCCTACTGGTCTCTTGGCCTTTGACCTCTACGCCCAAATGGTGATTGCCGCGGTCGGCGGCGGGGCCAACAACGCAAGTATGTTCGTCGATCAGGCTCAACAAGTTGCGTACGTTGCCGACATAGGTCCAACGACGGATGGCGTAGTGCTTCCGGGGGCTTTGCATATCTTCTCCCTGAATCCGCTGTTCCGGTCCAGCACCATTCCCGTCGGCCTTACCCCGACCGATGTTGTCTACTCCAGCTGGAGCGGGGAGGTATTTGTTGCTAACCGGGATTCGAATTCTATTTCGGTGATCGATCCAGTTTTGAAGGCCGTCGTTGGTTCCTACGAGATAAATATGCCCGGTGGACTAGCCATCAGTAGGGACGGTCGCAGTTTGTACGCGTCAAGCTCCTCGGATGCGACCGTCCACTTCATAGACCTGGAGAGCGACACAGTGCGAGAAGTGCCTTGCGATCCGCAGCCATCTATAGTCAGCATTCTCAGCAAGCGGACGGGCGTGTCGTGCCCGGGCGACTGTGATGGCAATGGCGAAGTTCAGGTTCACGAGATTGTTGCACTTTCGTCAATCGCGAGCGGCACAGGAGATCTTTCCAGTTGTAGGGACGGCGATCGTGACGACAACGGGCATATATCAATAGACGAGCTCATTTCTAGCGTGACCTCTGCATATCGTGGGTGCGCACTGTCGTTCTAAAGCGAGCTCGCGAAAACTCTGAATCACGGAACCTACTTGGTGCGCGTGCAATGGTTTGCGGGCGGGGCGCAGATAGAAGAACTCATCCGTTGTCCAAGCCAAAGGCCTGCCCAGGTCGCCGACAGGATTGTAAGGCCCATGAGGTTCAGGCTAAGCGGTCGCGCGCGCAGAAACTCTATTGGTAGTGTCGTGAGGAAAAAGGTTGCGAAGAATGCAAATAGCCGGTCACCCGGAAACCTACCCGTTCGGCGTGAGATCAAAGTGAGTGCGAGCGCCGCAGTCGCCCAGTAAAGTTGGGTTGGGTGAATAGGGAGCGACGCGCTGGCTGGGTGAGACAAAAGGTCGTGTGTTCTGTGGTACCAATAAGGCCAGCTTCCTGGTGGGAACTGAACAGCCCACGACACGTCAGTAACTCCGCCAAAACAGCAGCCGTTCAAAAAGCACCCGAGCCGCAAGATTATCAGCCCTCCTGCGACCACCCAAATCACGCAGTCGCCAAAGGATTTCCAGTCCATTCCTGCCCAGGCGCAAAGTGCCGGAAAAGCTAATCCCAATAGCGCGATGCCTCCAGGAATTCGAAATCCGTGAAACAAGCCGCGCATGTGCTGGGGCACATAGTCGTCGCCCGGAAAAAGACGAAGCTCCAGAAGGTACTGGCCCTTCGCTCCGGCGATTACAATAATGATCATGCCAGTCAGGACTAGCAATGCTTGGCCGCGATGAAACCCGGCTCGCGCTGCAGTCTCCGCGCCCACGGTCAGGACGAAGATACCTGTCATAACGCACATGACAAAATAGGTAGGAGCAGCATCGAAAAGTAGTGGATACATCTAAAATCCCTATGCCTGCAAAGTGAACTGCGCTGGCCCTGACTGTTCGAACGCTCTGTATCATATGGCCAGCTCAGGTTGGGTTGCTAGCGAATGAGGCACTCAGTTGCCTCCGAAGCATGGCTCGACTCGAAATCCTGATCAGAGCAGCGCCTTTGCTCACCTTAGTGATCCACTCGTCGGATTCCTCTGCGTGCCGAGCGGATCCACCCCGAAAGTGATGTGAGCCTCGCAGACTCTTGGCGGGTGCAGCTCTGGGTACGGCAGGTGCACGTGGACGGAGTAGGTGCTGAGACACGGCCCGAGCTCGGAAGGCTCGAGCGCCACAACCCTGCTTCGGTTTGCGCCTCGAAGGTGAGGCGCGAGGTTGATGATGCCGAAGGCGAGGCTCCGGCGTGGCCTTCCGGATCTTCTGCAGGTTCGACATCACGGCAACCTCAGCAGTGACGGCCAGATCTCTGTTCCGTTCGTTCCGTTGGCGTCAGCAGAGTGCGTCTCTGCGTCTCCGCCTCCTCGATCTTTCGTAGATGCAACCACTCTGCCTCTCGCGTCGATGACAATCCCTTGGTTGAGCACCACGAATGCCTCCGCGTCGATCCGGAACGGAAGTGCCAGGCGGCCGGCGCAATCCTCTGAACCACGGGAGTGAGGGTTCCGACAGTCTCGAGCGCCGTTGGAAGCTCGCGGCTGTTCAGCCGCTCGAGCCAGGCGGCGGCACGGCGAAGCGCTCAACCAAATAGATCGACGCTGGTGGAGTGCCGCGGTTCGTACGGCGATGGGGATTCCAACATGTCGATAGCGTTACCCGCCGAGCTCGGCCGGCGCCAAACACGGATCGATTACGCGATGGGGCCTCAGGTTGTTAGTCCGATGATCTCGCACACCGTCTTCTCCATCCGGCGCTGCGATCGCATCGAATGTCTCTCCCCTGTCGCGTCGTCTATGTAAAGCCGGCGGTTCACCTCGACCATCAGGCCGCTCACTCGCGGATCGGTGCGGTAGTGCTTCGCAGGGACCAGGGCACCGGCGAACGGCCGGTTGAGCTCGACGGAGAACCCCTCCGCGCGGAACAATTGCAGAGCCAGGGCGGCAAGCTCCGGCGGCGTGTGGAACTCGTCGGTGCCGATACAGATGTCCGGCCGGCTTGCGGACTGGTCGACCTCGTAGGGCAGCGGCTTCGATGGGAAGCTGTGGCAGTCGATCAGCAGGCAGTGACCGTGGCGCTCGAGGGCGGCGTCGACGGCCGCCGTCAAACGCGCGTGGTGCGGCCGGTAGAAGCGATCGAGGAGCTGCCCGCGCGTTCGATCGTCGAGCTTCTCTCGAAGCGGCGATCGCTGCGAAGTCTCGGTGTAGATCACGCCCATCCCGCGCCCGGCCATTGGCTCGCGGTCGTCATCTTCGAATCGCTCGGGATCGACCACCAGGCGGCTCACTGGGAAAACGATCGGCGCGGCGACGTCGGCCAGGCCGGCGAACAGCGCGTCGGTGTGCGCGTCGGTCATGCGTAGCAGCTCCCGGTCGAGTTCCGGATCGCTCAAGACGATCGACGCGAGGATGTCGGGCGGGATCAGCGTAGACGAGTGCGGGATGTGGAGAACGGCGTGCACATCACTCCTTCTCGAGACGCGATGAAGCTATAATTTCTCGGCGCTTCCCTGGCCCGAACTCCGCTTCAAATCGGCCGACATTAAGGAGCGCCCGATCGGCATTGGCGTACGCGAGCAGCGTGCCTAGCCGTGCAGGACGCGCGAAATAGCGCATTCGAAAACCCACTTCGAGCAAGGCCACGCTTGCGAATCCAGATGTGGTCAGAATTTCAACTTCCCCCGGTGCGAACTCCCACGTGCGCGCTGTCTCGACTGTTTCGCCGGAGTGAGGAACGCCCTCGGAGAGCGTGGAAAATCTCGCTTTGAGCTCGGCAGCCACGACGGAGTGGGGTGGCACTTCAATCGTCACCGTCTCATCGCTGGAATCAAAGATCGGCTTACCGGCGCGAACGTCATCCGCATCTAGTAGATCGCCAACGCTTACCGCCGCTTGATCATGGCAACGTCTCATTATCGGTCTGTCGACCAATCCGGTTTCTAGGGCAGCAACCACCTCCGCATGGAGACGCGGCGCAACTGCCGACTCTTCAGAATGGAGCGAGATATGCGCTGAACAAAGGCCGAACTGGAAGGTCAGGGCTACCATCTGCAGGGATTCGGCCCAGTCGCGAACGGCGTCTTCACTCACCTCACTCAGCGTGCGGACCTCAATTTGGTGATGCGCGGCCGCAAGAACAGCCGGCGCCGAGAATCCAGCGCTTGAGACGGCGATGGTAGCGTTTGCGCCGACGTCGTTTCGCTTCTGCACAAGCTGCTCTATCCATGTTTTATCCTCGACTGCAGCTCGGTCTCGGCACTCAATCGTTATCAACAGCGGCGTCGATCCCACTTGGTAACGAAGCGACACATCAACCTCTCGACGCTGCCCCGTCACTTTATCGGGAAGCCAATCCGGGGATCGGATGTCTACACCTCGCGGCCCCAGGTGGGACTCAAGGATTGAGACCAGCTTTTCGAGCTCACGGCCAGCACGTGCCATTCTAGCCTCCGGATACCTCTACGGAATTGCGGTCAGATCGTGCGATAGTTGGCGTTCGCGCGGTGGCCGGGAAGGTCATGTTGTATGTGGAAGGTGGCACGGCCGCGGGTAACGCGAACCGTGCCTACGCGCCTAAGGGCTCTGGTATACGCCCCGAGGGGGGGAGCTTCCACCGTCACTGAAGCACGCGCGTTCGTCGGTGCCAATGGTGCCGGGGTCTCTAACCGCCTCGTGTGACTTGGTCCCTCATAGGCATAAAGAAAGGCAGGCGAAGGGGAAGGGTCACACGCGCCCTGAGAACGTCGGCGACATCTGAACGGACCGCGATTCGACGCGGATCAGCAAGTTGTGCGGTGCGCGAATGGTTGGTGGCCCGGCGACGTTGGCTAAGCCTTTCGAGTTCATGCAGGACGTTGCCTCACGTCTCGCGAATCGCGTACAGCTCAAGCGAGACGGCTTCCCTTTGCGAGATTGCAGGATCGACAGAGCAGTTGGATGTTTTCAGCTGTGTCGCTACCGCCACGCGAGAACGGTATGATGTGGTCGAAGTGCAACTCCGTCGATGATGAGCATCTGACGCACGTACCTCCGTCCCTCGACCACACGAGGATCTTGACGTCATCTGGGATCGCCCTTCGACTCCGCAGGTCGCTCGAAACGTTCTCTATCGCTTCGAAATTGGACACCTGTTCCCTCAACCGCTTGAGGGACTCGTCGGCCTGGTAGTGAAGCGACTTTATTCGAAGTGCTACCTCTTCGGATTCTGATGGCAGCGGCGGCCGCTGCGTCACATAAAAAGCATCCCGAAAGACCCAAATCTGATCGATGCCCCGAATCGGGCCGCCTTCTATTCGACAACCAAGCTCAGCGAGCGACAGGGGAGCAGCGGCAGACCGCTCGTACACCTCCCGAGTCAAAACGGGTCCCAGGGGCAGCCTAACCCATTTCGCATTCTGTCCCGCTCCTGAGAGTATCGACAAATGCCATTCTGGGCCGGAGCCTCTTACCGCAAAATCACTGAGGCCGACCAGCACCGCGAATAAGTCGTCGACGGTGAATCCGAAAGATGCGGGGATGCGCCCGTCACGGACGATCTGCTCGTCCGTGACCCTGATTGCCCGAACTACATCGATCGCCACGAGGGCGCACGTAGAACAAAGCGCGTTGCGCTGTAAAGGCCCTAAGGCCGCCGGGTGAAATCTGAATGCGGCAAGATCAAATGCTGTTGCTTTCGACCACTACCGTCCGCCTCTACGATCTGACGACATGGTCGGGCACGGGCACCAGTGACTCCGGCGGATCTCGGTCAGCGAGCGCCACATTCACGCAGAACGGGATCTTCGTGCTGGGCACGTTGCCGACGAACTCGGAATGCTTCGGCGATCTCACCGTCGGCGGCTTGCACAGCGCTCCTACTGACTTGTTCACCGGCATCGCTGCCGCCGATGGTGTTCGCGTCTTCTTGGACGCCTACGTAGAGACGCGGCGAATCACGGGGCGGTGCTACGGCGCCTTGGGTGGCGGCGATTGCGCGGACAACTTCGACAAGCTAACGTTGGTCTTCCGCCTGGGGATCCGCAGCTAGAATTGTACGGAGGATCTGTACACACCTGGTGCTGGTGTCCGCGCCTAGCGCTCGGTTGTCTGGATGGAGTATCAGGCGCTCAACGTGGGCGCCGACGGCGTCCTGGAGCGCCTCAAGCTGAGTCCGTACGTTCGCGCGAAGAGCCGCGTCATCCCACGCGTCTATTCGCGCTAGAAGAGTTCGAGATAATGGATAGTACAGTTCTTCATTCCAGTGGGTCATCATATGCTGGAGAGCTGCCAACACATCCTTGTGCGGCTGCTCTGCATCGTCCGCCATTCGGCACAATTTTGCGACTTCGCTCGCGAAGTGCGTCGTGGATGCGTTCATGAACTTGATGACGGTATCGATCGCGTGATCAACGATCAGAATATCGAACAGCCGGCGTCGACGGTCGTTTGAGTTCTGCAGCGCGTTGCGCTCATGCATGCGCACGGTCAGCCGAACGGCAGCTAGGGCGGCGAACGCTGATGCTGCCGCTGCCCCGGCGTTGATGAGTTGGATTACAGCGTCGGGCTCCGGGCACGCGAAGACCGTCTCGATCGGCATCGAGATCTACGGCTGCTGCTGCAGCGGGCTGGCGCTTTTCTGTGCCTCGGCGATTCCGTCTTCGATCGTCTCGTCTATGTCGGCACCCATGAACTTGTATCGATTGCGAAACTCGGTTTCACCAAGCCGACGGATCGACTGCTCGAACATTCCGAGAAAGAAGGACGAATTTACCGAAAACGTGCCTTCCGGCACGAGTACCTGGATGACGTCACCGTCGGCCTCCAACTCGTCCAAACGTGCCTTCGCGCGCACGTTGGCGCCGCGGGTACGACCGGCGAAAACGCGGGCGTCACCAGACTGAAATCTTCCTAAGTCGACTACGTGAGGCATGATTGGGTCAGGGAGAATCACTTGTTAGCTAGTCCTTTCGGATCATATCAGCGAGGTGTCTCCTGTCTAGATAGAAGCGGAGGCTGATCACTGTACCCGGGAAAAATCGTTTCAACCTTCGTACGCAACTTGCGTTCGGCGGCTTTTGAAGGTCGTTGTCATCATTGAATGCGATGATCCGCCGAGTCTCTCCGGCCGCAGTTGGTTCACTCTTCATCCGATATCGCCCATCAAACAAGAACTGTGTTCGACCCGACACGACGCACATTTTCGGCGCCGAGCCTTCTTCATGACAGCGGCCAAGCTCTTGAAAAAATTCGATCATCTCGGCTGTTCCTACGCCACGGCCGCCGATTTTGTCTGCCTCTTTGTTGTGTCGGCTTACACCTTCCTGCAGTGCGTACAAAGCCCACAGGTCATCTTGGGTCCAGTTGCTCCCGAACAGATGGAAAAATCCCTGGCGGGTATGCTCAGATGTTAGACCCTCGATGTCCCGGCGCAGTAGCGAAGTTGAAGGTAGGCACTGCAGGCTTTGGGCAAGCGTCTGACCGAAATTGATGATGGTGATGTGGCAGTCGCCGTAGTCCTCCCCGCGATGGCGCAGATAGCCGGACACCCACCAAGAACGTGTGTCGCTGTGATCTTCGGCGTTTGCAAGAACCTCACCCACCAACTTGCACAGCATGTCGCGACCACGGGGGGCGAGGGTATGACCGTATTGCCATAAGCAGTGATCGACATACTGTGCCAGTCGGGTCGTGACGCGCTCTGCCTCGGTGCTCGATTCCGCAGCCCCGTCCCCCTTGCGTCCGCGTCTCAGCTTGAAGCACAGGAAGCCCTCCGGTTCCTCCCCTGCGAAACCGAGCACCTTAGGTAGGCCGGACGAGAGAACAATTTCATGCTGCTCTTCGGACTCCGGGTAGCGGCCACTGAATGAGATCTTCCGGTTGCGACTTGCCTCGAGGCCAACAATGCTCATCAGCGAGTTGGCACAGAGATCCATCAACGTGCACGCTTTCTGGTCGACGAAGACCTTCCGAGTGCTCAGATTCCGGCAACTGGTCACAAGTGTCTCAATGACCGCTAACGCCTCGTCGGGAGATTCTATTAGGGAGAATTGAGCGGGACAAACGATGGAGCGATCAGGCGCGTCCTCTGATTTCCCCAGGCCGGTCCGCTCGGCATAAAGGTCCAGAATTGGGGCAGGAAGCAGTGGAACGCCCGGACGACTGAAGTTGCTACGATCAAGACGCGCTATTCGCTTCCGCTCGCGCTCTCGGTGCAGGCGTAACAGGCGCCAGCGTTCATCCTTGTCTAGGCGGCGAATCGATCACCTCCGAAATAGACGTGGCGTTGTAGGGAGATCACCTCCGGCCGTCAAATGCCATGGGAGTGGGACGTGATTGCCAGTACGAACGCCTAGATGTAGCGCCGCTCGGGCGGGGCTCGTGACGGCGAACGCTCTCCGATGTTCATCGCACCTAGATATGAGAGTGCAACCGGAGGGAATCGAACCCTCGACGCCCGGCTTATATTTACAGGGATGCGTGGGGACAAATGCCCGCGCCACGCATCCCAATCAGGCCGGCGCTCTACCGTCTGAGCTACGGTTGCGCACGGAAAATGACATGTCTAAGGGGGCATAGTCAACTGGGAGCCGCGCGGGCCCGCGCGGGTGCGCGCAGTTCCGCACGTCGGCGCTCGGGGTCCGCCCGTCGCCACGCACACTAGCTTGTAACCTCCACGTGTGCGGACGCGACGCACGCGCCCGCGACGAACTGCTGCCTCGCCGACTGCCGGCGCCTCGGGTGACGCGCCGCGCGGCCTTGCGCTATTCGCTGTCTCCCCTGAATAGGCCTGATCTGCTCCCGCGCGCGGATCCTCACGCGCATGAACTCCCTTGCCTGTGCTTCTCTCTCAGCAGGCACGAACCGGTGCAGCGTCTCAGCGACGATGTCGAGGAACGCCTTCAACTCGGCGTGGGAGATCGCCCCCAGGCTCGCCTCGATCTTCAGGCACCGCTCGCCGATCGCCACCACCCGCTCCAGGCGGTCGATCGCCAGTAGCGCCGGCGGCGTCTTCCCGCCCGAACTGTCGAAGTCTTCGAGCTTGGCCTTCTGGACGAACCACCGCGCGAGCGCCTTCGCCATGGCGAGCTCCGGGCGGTAGTCAATGTTGCCCGCCACGGTCGCTGAGGCATTGCCGCCGACGTCGGCGCTCAGGTCGCCGTCACGAATCGCGAGCGGCGGTTGGCGTTGGCAGCGGGCGGTTCGAGTACGAGCACGAGCACGCGCACGAGCACGACCGGGTCGGCCGCGAGGGGACGCGTGCTCGTGCTCAGCGACGCGGCGCGCGTGCTCGTAATCCAGAGCGCTGAGCTATTGCGTGTTTCGGCCCATCGTGATCACCCGTTTCGGCATCGTGATCAGCCATTACGGAACATGATTCTAGCGGTCGACAGAAGGTGCAGCCGGTCGGTGGCGCGTGAAGAGCGCCGCGCGCTCCGACGTCCGCAGTGAAGCGGTTGTGATCAGCCCCGTCGAAGAAGTTCAGTTCCCGGTGCATTGCCGCTGAAGGTGGGACCCATTATCTTCCGCACGCATGGATAGTTGCTGCAAAGCCGAAGACCTGGCAATCGCGGCGCAACGCAGCGATCAGCGACGCGTGCTTGTGCTCGTGCTCGCCATCAACCTGGTGATGTTCGCGGTAGAAGCGGTCGCCGGTCTGATTGCCAGCTCGACCGCTTTGCTCGCCGACTCGTTGGATATGTTCGGGGATTCGGTTGTCTATGGGTTCAGCCTGTACGTGGTGGCCGGGTCCGTCGTGGCGCGTGGTCGAGCCGCAATCTTCAAAGGCAGCATCATGGTTGCTTTCGGCCTGCTCGTCTTTCTGGAGGCGGCCGGCAAGATTGAAGATCCGACACTGCCGGCCTCAGCGACGATGGGCATGATCGCAGCGATCGCGTTGGTGGCGAACGCCGTCTGCTTCTTACTGCTCTACCGTCACCGAGCAGACGGTCTGAACATGCGATCCACTTGGCTCTGCTCGCGCAATGATCTGATCGCCAACGCCGCTGTCATTGCTGCGGCTATGATGGTTGCACGGACCGGCAGCGGATGGCCCGATCTAATCGTCGGGATATCGATCGCCGGCCTGTTCACGCACAGCGGCTGGAGCGTGCTGCGGGCTGGATACGGCGAGTTGATCCGCAGCGGCCGGCAGCCTGAGCAGCTGTGGTGATGTGTTGCGAGGCTTGAGTCTGCCGATCGTCGGCTTGGTGCTCGCTTTGTTGCTCGGCTGTCATGACTCCGGTTCGTCCGCAGACTACGTCCGGATCGAAGGTCCGTCGCCAGCGCTCGCTGACAAGCCGAAGGCTCGTTCGCTGCTCGTCGTATTCTGGGCGACATGGTGTCCGCCATGCCGCGAGGAAACGCCGCAACTTCGGTCGTTGGCGGAGAATCCCCCCGAGGGAATGCGAGTCGTAGTCGTCAGTCAGGACGATGAAATCCGAGCAGTAGAAGCGTTTCTCGGTGGAGTCCCCGATTCCTCGCTTCATCTCAGAATCGATGCGGGCAAGCGCCTCTTCGGCTTGTTTGGTGTCGAGCAACTGCCGGCGGCGTTCTTGGTCGTCGATGGCCAACTGCGGGCTCGATTCGAAGGGCCGAGGCAGTGGGATGGCAAGACCATGCGCGCCTTGTTGGAGCGCCTGATCGTCGAACCCGAAGAGCGTGCTTGACTCCCATAGACCCGGGAAGTACGCGTAGCCCCTCATGATTGCGGCCGGACGATCGATCGTCGTGATCTTCCTGGTGCTCTCTAGCACGGGACTGCTGCCTACCGTTGCCCGGTTGTCCCATCAAAGCTGCAGCGATTGCGCCGATGACTGTGCCGACGCAGATGTAGCGCGCTCGGGCTCTGCCGAAGAGGAGTGCGGCGATTGTTCGCCACACTGCGCGGTCTGCATCTGCTGTCCGTTGCGGGCTACTCCAACGGTCCGCGTCGTCATGGCCGAGCCTCTCCAGCTCGATCCCGGTCGTGTCGCTATCGGCGAATCGGGGCGACTTTTGGCCGCCATCACCGCCGAAATCTTTCACCCTCCTCGCGTCTGACGGATTTCCGTCCACCATCTCACAGCTTCAGTCGTAATCCGTAGACACGAGAGGTCTCGTGTCACTTCGGTCTACGCCGGGCGATGTTCCAACTCTAGGACCAGAGGAGTCTTTGCCATGTTTTGTATTCGTATGTTCGTACTCACCGTTTCGTTGTTCTGCGCTGCGCTGTCCGCTCGAGCTGCTGAACCGGCAGCTCGGCCCGATGAGATCCAGACGCCCGAGTTGGCCGCCGCCAAGTGCGAGCATGGCGTGAAAGCGTCGATCTGCACCCGTTGCAATCCCAAGCTCGAGCCTGTCTTCAAAGCCAAGAACGACTGGTGTCCGGAACACTCGCGGCCGGAGTCGCAGTGCTCGCTCTGCCATCCTGAGCTCGAGAAGCAAGGCATCAAATGAGTGCGACAAGCCGGCGGCTGCACGCTAAAAGCCTCGCGCTCGTCTTTATTCTCGCCGTGTTTTTGCCGCATCCGGTCCTTTTAGAAGCGATTGCCGCCACTGATTCCAAGGCCGAGGCGGCAGCAATTCCTTTGTGTGAGCACGGTGTGCCTCCGGATCTCTGTACCAGGTGCGATCCCAGCCTTGCCGCTGCCTTCCAGGAGATGGGCGACTGGTGCAACAAGCATGAGTTGCCCCTATCGCATTGTAGGCAGTGCAATCCGAAGCTGACCTTCTCCGCTTCCGAGCCGCTGGACTGGTGCAACGAGCACGCGGTTCCCGAGTCGATGTGCACCAAGTGTCATTCGGAATTGGTCGCTAAATTCATTGCTGCCGGTGACTACTGTCGCGAGCACGGCTTTCCCAAATCGATTTGCCCGCGCTGCAACCCACAGCTCTTGCTCGAGCGCGGAGTGCAGTTGCCGCCATTCCCCGAGCCAGGCCTCAAGGTGCGGCTCGCGTCTGCGGATACCGCCCGCGATGCAGGGCTCGAAACCGTCGTGGTACAGCCGCAACCGTTTTCGCCGACCATCGAAGTCGTCGGACAGATACAGTTCGACCAGAACCGCCTTGCGCAGCTCTCGCCACGGGCGGACGCGGTGGTGCGGGCGATTCACGCCGACATCGGCGATTCGATCAGCGATGGGCAAGCGCTGATCGAGCTCGCGTCGGCCGCGGTAGGTGAGGATCAGGCGCGGTTGGCCGCGGCACGTGCCCGTATCGAGGCGGCAAAGGCCACGCTGGCGCGGGAAGAGTCGCTCTCGAAGAGCGGAATCAGCCCGCGCAAGAGCGTCGAGGCGGCCCGTACCGAGCTGGCTGCCGCACAAGCCGAGCACGAATCGGCTCGCTCCGCACTGGGCGCGGCAGGGGCCGGTCCCGAGACCGAGAGAGGCCGGTACGTGCTGACTGCTCCGTTTGCCGGCACCGTAGTGGCACGCGATGCGGTGATCGGAAGAACTGCCACCAGTGGACAGGTGCTGATGGAGATCGCCGATTTGTCGACGATGTGGGTGATTCTGGAAGTGCCGGAGCTCGAAGCGTCGCGCGTTCAAGTCGGCCAGAAAGTCACTCTACGTTTCAATTCACTCAGTGACGAGGTGCGGCAATCGACGGTCGGACGAGTCGCTTCCTCCATCGATCCGGAGACGCGCACCATGCACGCGCGTGTCGATCTCCCGAACCTCGATCGCAAGCTCAAGGCCGGAACGCTCGTCCGCGCCGGGATCCACGTCGCCGACGAGCGTCAGGTGCTGGTCGTTCCGGAGGGCGCGGTGCAACAGGTCGAGGGACATTCGCTCGTGTTCGTCAAGGAGAGCGCCGCCGTCTACGCGCCGGTTGCCGTGACTGCGGGTGCCAAGGCGAATCAATCGATCGAGATTGTCGACGGGCTTGCGCCTGGTTCGGAGATCGTCACCGTAGGCGCGTTCCTGCTCAAGACCGAGGTGCTGAAGGACTCGATCGGGGCGGGATGCTGCGAAGGCGGGGCGGAGTGAGTCATGCTCACCCGCACCATCGACTGGTCGCTGACGCATCGCTGGCTGGTGATTGCGGGGACGATGGTGCTCGCCATCGCCGGACTGATTTCCTTCAGCAACCTGCCGATCGACGCCTTCCCCGATACGACCCCGACGCAGGTGCAGATCAACACGGTCGCGCCCGCGTTGGGGCCGCTCGAAGTCGAGCGTCAGATCACCGTCCCGATCGAGCAAGCGATTGCCGGCCTACCCCGCGTCGAGGAAGTGCGGTCGCTGTCACGCTTCGGGTTGTCGCAAGTGACGATTCGCTTTGTCGACGGCACCGACATCTGGTTCGCGCGCCAGGTTACCGGCGAGCGCATGGTCCACGCCCACTTGCCTCCCGGCGTCGAGCCACCGTCGCTCGGCCCGGTAGCCACTGGTCTCGGCGAAGTCTTTCACTACCTCGTCACGAGCAAGAGCCAAAATCTGGAAGAGCTGCGGACCATTCACGACTGGACGATCGCGCCGCAGCTACGCTCCGTTGCCGGGGTCGCGGAAGTGAACGCGTGGGGCGGTGCGGAGAAGCAGTGGCACGTGATTGCCGACCCGCGCCGGCTGCAGATGTTCGGCCTCTCCTTGCGAGATGTCTATCGTGCCTTGGAAGAGAACAACGCGAATGTCGGCGGCGGAGTCGTCGAACGAGGCGGCGGTGCGAGTCTCGTGCTGGGCATCGCCATTCTCGAGGATGGAGGGGAGGTAGGTGAGATCGTGGTGGCGGCGCGCGCAGGCGTGCCGATCCGCATCCGCGACGTTGCACGGGTAGAAGTCGGCCACGAGATCCGCCGCGGCGCGACCACTGCCGATGGGTCGGGTGAGGTGATCCTCGGGCTCGCCTTCCTCCTGATGGGCGAAAATAGCCACGCGGTCACGCAGGCGCTGGCCGCACGATTGGCAGAGATCCAGAAGAGTCTACCCGCCGGAGTCATCGTCGAGCCGGTCTACCAACGCACCGAGCTGGTCGACATGGTCTTGTCGACGGTCGAGAAGAATCTCTTCGAAGGCGCTTTGCTGGTGATCGCGGTTCT
>DASPMH010000865.1:0-6657 GCA_035627175.1 Terriglobales bacterium
CGGCTGCCGTGGCGACAGCCGCGCGCCGGCCGCGGTGCTCGGCTGGTAGGGAGCGATCGGCTCCAGCGACAGCGCCGCCGTTCGGATGACCTCGGGTGCGCGGGCGACCAACGCCTCGAGATCGGTGCGGACATCGAGCTCCTTGACCGCCTTCAGTCGATTCCAAGTGGCCTGGACGACATCACCGTCGACCTCGACCGGCTGGTGCAGCAGATATCCGAGCGCGGTCTCCTCGATTTTATTCCGGGCAAACAAACCCCAGACGACGCTGACGCGGTGACGGGCGCGGGTCAGCGCCACATAGAGCAGCCGCAGGTTTTCGGCGAGCCCTTCCCGCCGCGCCCGCCCCTCGTCGTAGCCCGGCGTTTTCGCGCCATCGAGACAGAGGATAAGCCGATCGCCGTGGGTGCGGTCGTGGAAGCGAGGCAGCTCTTTGTCGCTCGGATGCAGCAACATGCCGTCCCACAAGAAGGGGCAGTAGACGATCGGGTACTCGAGCCCTTTCGCCTTGTGCACCGTGACCAGCTTGACCGCAGCAGCGTCGCTCTCCAGACGAATCTGCACCGCCTCGCCGGCGAAGGCGGCTTGAGCGATCTCGTCTGAGCGCATCACGGCAAGCCAGCGCGCCAGGGCGAGCGGCTTCAGACGCTCGCGGGTCGCGGCACCGTGGAGCAGCTCCATCAGATGGAGCAGGTTGGTGAGACGCCGCTCGCCGTCCGGTCGCAGCAGCAAGCGCGCCGCTACTTCGCGCTCGTCCAAAAGAGCGCGAAAGGCAGCGATGAAACCTTGCTCGTTCCAGCGTTCCAGCCAGCTCTGAAATTGATTGACCCAGGCGTCCCATTCTTGCTCGTGCTGCTCGAGCTCGATCAGGTCTTCGCCGCGCAGCCCGAAGGGTGCGGTGATCAAGGCCGCACGAATGGCGCGGCCATCGGCGGGATCGGCGATGGCGAGCAGGATGCGCTGCACGTCGAGGGCGTCGCGGCTCTCGAAGACACTTTCCTCGGTCTGCAAGACGCTGTGGACATTGAGCTGGCGCAGAGCGTCCTGCATCAGCGTCGCCTGCTTGTTGGTGCGCGTCAGCACGGCGATGTCGGCCGGGGCGATCGGCCGGCCGTCGAGCGTCGCAGCGGACTGCAGCAGCCGGACGATCTCCGCCGCCGTCGCGGCGGCGACCTGCTCGCGACACGCGCCCACGTTCGTCGCGCCTGCGGCTTTCAAGTCGGCTGCCGAAGGAACGAGGATCTCGAGCGCCGGCGCCGCGGGCGCGAGCCGATCTTTGGCACCGCCGGGCGGGGTCACCGCATGGTAGGGAATTTCGGCGATGGCGAACTGCTCGCGAGCGCTGCCGAACAACGTGTTGAGCGCCCGCAGCAAGGAGGGATCGGAGCGGCGGTTGGTCTCGAGCGTTTCCGGCCGATCCCCGGCGTCACGCTTCGCCCGCACGTAAGTGTAGATATCGGCGCCGCGGAATCCATAGATCGCCTGCTTTGGATCGCCGATCAGAAACAAGATCTGGCCGCCGCCGTGGTAGACGCGGCGAAAGATATCGTACTGCACCGGGTCGGTGTCCTGGAATTCGTCGATCAGCGCCGCCGGGTAGCGCTCGCGAATGCTGCGCGCCAGCGTCTCGGCGCCGTCGCCGTTGAGCGCCTGCGCCAGCTCCTGCAGCAGATCGTCGAACGACTGCACCCGGCGGTCGGTCTTGCGGCGGCGCAGCTCGCGGCGGACGGTGTCGGCGAAGTCGTGCAGCAGGCGCAGGCGCCAATCGTTCAGCGCCGCTTCGACCTCGGCCTCGACGCGACACAAGGCCTGGCAAGCCTTGAAAAACGGGTGTTCCGGCGGCGCCAGATTGGCCTTGGTCCCGTCTTTGAGACCATCGATCGAAAACCGCCGGAGCTGGCTACAAGCCCAACCGAGCAGCGGCTGCCCGCGCGCAATCGCCGCGTCCATCGCCGGCGCCCAGTTGCGTCGAATCGAGTCGGGCTGATACCTGTTGCGATTCAAACTCGCCGCCGTCACCAGCAAGTGTAAGATCTCGTCGCGGTCGCGCCGCCAGATCGCCGCGACTTCCGCGAACGCCCCCCCCCAGCGACTGCTGAGCGGCTCGACATCGATCGGCGACGACTGAGGTTGCGGCAACAGCGTGATCGACGGATGGCTCAGCAAGCGAAAGCTCAGGTTCTGCAGCTTGGCGAGAGTCAGGCCGGCGTGGCGCAAGCCGGCGACATGCAGCGGCGCGGCACTGCTGAGCCGGCTGACCCAGAAGTCGCAGACGACTTCCTCGACCATCGGGCTGATATCGGTCAGCAACTCGTTGTCGAAGGCGACGCCGCTCTCGAAGGCATTCTCCTGCAGCACCCGCTGGCAGAAGCCGTGGATGGTGAAGATCGCCGCCTCGTCGAAGCTGTTGAGCGCGTCGCCGAGCCGCTGCACATCGCCGTCGAGGTCGCCGTGGGCGCGCCGCGCCCGGACCAATTGCTCGAGCGAGGGCTCGACCGCGCCACCGGCAAGCGCCGTCATCGCTTGACGGACACGGCTGCGGACCCGCCCGCGCAGCTCGGCGGTAGCGGCGTTGGTGTAGGTGACGACGAGGATCTGAGCCGGGGTCAGCTGCGCCTCGAGCAGCAGGCGGAGGTACAGCGTCGTGATCGTGTGCGTCTTGCCGGTGCCGGCGCTCGCCTCGATCAGGGTCGTGCCACGCAGCGGCAGCGCCAGCGGGTCGAGCGAGCTCATCGTCGTTCGCTATCCTTGGCGGAGTCGGCGACGACGTCGTCGATCTGCATATGTGCCAAGAGCGGGAAGTAGACCTTGCGACTCAACTCGCGGAAGCTCCACGGGCTGTCGCTGTCGAGACCGAGCGGATCCGGATCGTTTTCGAAAAGCACACGGGTGTACTCGTCCCAGACGAAATCTTTGTCGAAGAGATCGACTCGCGCCGCGCCGATCGCTTTCGCTTCGTCGCCGTGGCGCTGGCAGAGCGAAGCAAAAGTGAACGAAGCACACGAGAACAGCGGCGTCGGGCGATCCTGGGCCTGCCGGTAGAGCTCGAGGAGCTGGGCCAGCTGCCGTTCGGCGTCGGGCACCGGCCGGAGGGTTGCCACCTGCGCACCCTTGTCACTGCGGTTGAGCAGGATGGTCGTGATGTCATCGCCGAGCTGAGCGCTCAAGGCGAGATGTGGAATCCAGACTGCCAGCAAGTGTTTTCCCTGCCGTTGCGAGAAATGGCAAACCAGCCGGTGCGACGGCCACAGCAAGTCGACTGTGCCGGTCAGGCGTACGCCGGCTACCGTTAGGTCGATCTCGAGGTCGGGGCGGGGATCGCCGCGACGGTAGCCACGCGCCGCGCCGACCAGCAGCTCGGCCTGCTCGCGCAGATCGTCGAAGGCGTGCTCCCCCAGAGTACCGGGAGGCAGCATTCCGGCGGCGCGCAGCGGCGCGACCAGATCGGCGAAAGCTTCCCCGGCTAGGGCACGGCGCACCAAGCGATCGCCGATCTGCCACCTCTCCAAGCCATCGAGCTCGATCGGCTCGCGCCCGGCGAGTGACTCCTGATCCGAGCCTAGAAAGAGTGAAAGACGCTGGCGCAGCAGAGCGCGCGCGGGATTTTCGAAGAAGCGCGCCAGTTGGTTGAGGCTGAGCTCCGTCTCCGCCTTGTCGCGCGGTGGCAGTGTCCCGGCGAGGAACGGAGCCGGCGGTCGGTGGACACCGAGCAGCGCCTGCGCTCCGGCACAGAACACGTCTGAGTAGCTGAACAAGTGCGACTCGCCACCGCCGCCGAAATAGCGCGGGCTGAACGGCTGCAAGGGATGTTTCAGGGGGGCCGCGGCGCTTGGCGCTTGCGGCCTTGCGGGCTTGGGGGCTTGCGGGCTTGCGTCGAAGAGCGTCAGTTGGGTTGCTGCGTTACGCGGCGGCGGCGGTGACGCTGCGGCGGTGGCTGCGATGGTATCGAGCAGCTCGCTGACCACTACCGAGGGCGGGATCTCGGTGTTGTCGCGGATGCTCTGGCCGACGTAGGTGACGATCAGTCGCTCGCGCGCCGACAGCAGCGCTTCGAGGAACAGATAGCGATCGTCGTCGCGGCTGCTGCGGTCGCCCGGCCGCGGCTGCTGCGCGATCAGGTCGAAGCCGAGCCGGCGCCGGTTGCGCGGGAAGCCGGTGTCATTCATGCCGAGCAAGCAGATCACCCGGAAGGGGATGCTGCGCATCGGCAACATCGCGCAGAAAGTGACCCCGCCGGTCAGAAAGTTTCGCCCGGGCGCGCGTCGTTCGAGCAACGCCTCGAGACGCGCCTGCACCGTCGCCAGCTCGATCTCGTCGTCGAACCCAGCCGCAGCCGCTTGCGCGGCGAGCTCGGCGAGAGCCTCGCGCACCTGCTGGTGTTGGAATGCCGTCGCGTTGTTGTTGGCGATCATCCGCGCCAACGCCGTGCCGAGATCGTCGCGCCAGCGCTCGGGCGAACGTGGTTGTTGCAACAGCGCGCGCACGGAAAACAGCGACTCGCACAGCTCGGCGAGCTTGCCGAGGACTTCCGCTGCGCTGCCCTCGACATCATCGTAGGGCAGCACGCCGGAGAACATGCGGCGCTCTTCGCCTGGCATCGCATAGCCGAGCAACAAACGGTCGAGGCCGAAGCGCCAGGTGTTCTCCTGATGCTCGGGCTGCTCGACCGCAGCCCGATGGCTGGCGTCGACGCCCCAGCGCACACCGGCGTCGCGAACCCAGGCGCGGATCAGATCGGTATCCTCCGGCTGCAGGCCGAATTGCGACCGCAAGGAGTCGAAGGCGAGCAGATCGACCACCTCCGCCGCCGTCATTCGGCTGCGGCAGAGCTGCAACACCGTCAGGAAGGCTGCGATCGCTTCGTCGGTGGCGCGCACGGCTCGATCGGCAATGCGATAGGGGATGCGCCGCTCCTTGTCGGCACCGAAGACCGCGTCGACGAACGGCGCATAGTCGTCGATCGCCGGCGACATCACCAGCACCTCGTGGGGAGCGAGATCCGGGGTGTGGGCGAAGAGGTCGAGCAGCTGATCGTACAGCACTTCGACCTCACGCATCGGATTGTGGCAGGCGTGCACCGCGATCGAGGCATCTGCGGCCGGCGCCGGCAGCGAGCCTGGCCTGCGCAGCTGGAAGATGTCCGACTGCAGCAGGTGCAGCAGCGTGTCTGCGCCCGGATCGAGGTAGTCGCTGTGGTCCTCGTACTCGCTCCACTCGTTCTCGATCACGTCCTGCAATTCACGACCGGCGCGTCCGAGCGATGCCAGCAGGGGATTGTCGTCTTCTTTGAGATCGAGCACCGCCGCTCCCCGAGCCCGCGCCCGGGCCTGCTCGCGCGGCGAACGCAGATGGGCCCAATAAGCGTCGGAGGGGCTGAGCAGGAAGAGATGCACCGGCCGAAACCCGGCGAGCGCAGCGAGAATGCGGACGAACAGCGGCGGCAGTGTCGACAGGCCGAACAGCGAGATGCGCGACGGCAGAGAATCGAGAGCGAGAGCGCCGCGCTGGGCCGCATCGAAAAACCGCTGCGCCCGCGCGGCGATGTGAGCCGCGCCGCCCGCACCGGCGACCGCTCGCCACAAGATCGCCTGCCAGTCGCCGCCCTGGCCCCGCTGCCAGCCGGCGACCAGCTCGGGCCGGAACACCGCATATTGATCGAACACCGCGGCGATCCGCTCGGAGAGCTGCAGCCGGCGGGTGCTGTGCTGATCGCCGTCGAGATAGAGACGCAACTGCGCCAGCTCGGCCTTGGCCAACAGAGGCGGCAGGGCCGCGGCGATCGACCAGGGCAGCACTTCGGGTGCAAAGGGATGAAGCTCCTGGGTGCCCCGTTGCTCCGCCGGGACGGCGGCATCGAGGATGCGCTCGATCAAGCGGCGCGGAAAGGGGAAGTCGGGATTGGCCCACATGCCGAGGCGGCGCGACAGCTCCATCGCCAGCCAGCGCTCCATCCCCCGGCCCTGCACCGCGATGCACTCGCGCTCGAGCGGCGGCAGCGGCGGGCGCACGACCTCGGCGAGCATCTCGATCAGCTGCTCGGCACGATTGGAGCGATGGACGAAAAGAGAGGCGGTCATGCGCCGCGCTTCATAGCGGAGGGCGCCGCCGCTGTCTCGCCTCAAAAGAATTGTCAGCCGGTAGCAACCGCAGGCTGCATCTGGCGTTCAATGCGCCGGTCAAAGGCAACTGCCGCCGGCGCATCTAGTGCACACTCGGAGGTTGTTATAGACCGATCAAAGAGAAAAGGAGTCTTATGACCTTTCTACGAGCGATTCGTCTGGCCTTGGCCCTGGCGCTGCTGGCCAGCTCGTTCTCGCCGGCATTCGCCGGCCCCGCCCTCGCCGAGCCGATGGTGGTTGCCCAAGGAGAACGTCGCGGCGAGCTCTCGCCGCGTTATCACCCTGAGGAACGCCACCAGAGCAGCTACAACGACGAGTACGTTTTCGCCCTGACGCGAAGCGTGTCGAACTCGACGATGCATCCCGCGGCCAAGGTGCCGCTCTTCCTGTTCACCGTCCCCCTCGACATCGCGGTCTTCCCGATCGAGGTACTCGCCGGCTTCTTCTGAGGAAAATCATGGCAATTTCGTTGGCTCGACCTTTCGTCACCCTCGTTTGCACCGCCACGCTGATCGCCCTGGCCGCCGGCTGCGCGCCG
>DASPMH010000866.1:0-4122 GCA_035627175.1 Terriglobales bacterium
ACGGCGCCATAGCCGAATCGTCTCGAGATTCGCTGGTGAGAGTTCGTCGTTCCGCGACAACAAGGTCACAAACCTCTCGTTTTCGTCATTGCGCACCATCTGCAACTGAATGTCGTTGCGTCGCGCCATCTCGAACATCACGCACGAGACGAAATCGTCCTCGCGTGCATCGTCTTCGCATGCTACGGAGGAACTGCGGCGCTGGATGCTGGCGCATGCTGCGCGTCCGCGCTCAGGCCTGGGGCTGGCCATCGGCTACACGCTGCCGCTGCGCGCGTGATCGCCGAACCCGGCACCGTTACGCTTCCAAACGACGCCACGCTTTGAGTTGCCGGGTCCGATCCGCTCATGCGTGAACGGGGCGGGGCGAGCACTTACGGTGGACAGGCCTTCGGTGACGACCGTCATCGTGGAGTGCGTCAGGGAGCGAGTCCCGTCCAGCGCGATTTTCGAGAAGACCACGGTTATCGACCAAGTTTTTCTGCAGCAAGACGTACGAGCACGAGGTATGGCAAAACTATCAGCAGTACCTCCCATCCTGGGAACGTGCGCAACAAAGCATCGTGGAAGAATGCCAATGGCGCCCCACCGAGCATGTACAGGCCGAGTTTCGGCATCACGGACATCTACACTTCTTTTCGTCCGCAGGTGCGCCGCTGAGTCGGTCGCCCAGGCTCTTGATCGCTTGAAAGCCCGTTTGTGTAGCGACTGCGTCAAGAATCCCCACTTGATGAGCGCTGATACGTGCCTTGACCTTCGCGATTCGCGCGGCGGTGCGCGAATTACCAAGCTGGCCGGAAAGAGCGCGAATCGCTCCGAGCGAATACCGGGTTTGCGTGCCGACGGAGAGCCAACCTGGCGCAATGCCGCCGAAAAGCGCGGCAGTAGCAATCGCCCGGGCATCGTAGTTGCGATAGTCGGAAAGGCTGCACCCGGCTTGGTAATTCATGAAGGCTTGGGTCCGAGCTCAATGCGCGCACCGGCTACGACGCCTATAGGACCGGCCTCACCGGAAGGATCTGTTCCGACAATAGGGTTCGCCGTGACATAGACGTAGGTGTTGATGCCTCCCATCAGCCCGACCGGATCACTCTCCACATACCTCCCCAGCGTCGGATCATACTCGCGATGCCAGTTCTGGCTGAGCTGCGTCTCCGGATCGTAGTACTGCCCCGGGAACCGCAGCTGAGCCGTGATCGATCCGGCAATGCCATGCTCCTGCCCGAACGGCTCGAATTGGCCGTCCCACACCACGATCTGGACCGGTGGAGGGATGACGGCTAAGCACAGTTGCGTCGGTCGTTGCCGCACACCGCGGACGCCGTCATCCGAATTGGTCCGCGACTATCCGAACGATCGCCAGATACAGGAACATTATGAGGAGCGCTTGCCAGTCGGGTAGCGCATGAAGCAGCGGGGCCAGGCAACGTTGGTGACGATGGTGTCCACCGGCGAGAGCGGATCGGCCTGCGCGGTGACCTCTTCCACCCGGCCCGAAGCGCCGCGCACCAGCTCGACCAGCATGCCCGAAGGATACTCGATCTGGACGACGTTGTCGGCCAGGTCGTAGGCGTAGGCGGTGGTGTAGGACTCGCTGCCGGTGGTCTGGGTTGTCTCCACCATGTTGCCGCGCGCGTCGTAGCGGTAGGAGGTCTGGCCCGACTCGTCGGTCACCGAAGTCAGGCGCCCTACGCCGTGGTTGCCGCCGGTGGTGTCGTCGTACCCGTAGGCGACGTCCTCTGCTCCAAGGTCGAGAGCGGCGAGGGCCAGGTGCCGACGAACGAGAGCTGGAACTCACTGTGCGGAAGGCCGGAAGCCGACAACGGCTCCATCACTGTCAGCGTTGTGTCCAGCTTGAAATCATGCGCAGAGCCGTTGGGCCAGTGGACGGTGGCGGTCTTCAGGGACGAGAACGGCGTGCGGATATGGATCTCCGGCATGAAGTCGAAGTGCCAACCGGTGCCGAGCCCGACGATCTCGCGGTACGCCGCCTCGGCCTTGCCCACACTCTGACTGCGATAGGAGCGACTGACGACGAGCCGGCCGTCGGCTGTCTTGAAGTCAGTCGCGCTCAGGACCTTGGTCCCGGTCAGCAGATTGATCGGGTTGGGTGTCGTCGGATTCGCGTTGGAACCGCCGGGGCTTCTGCATTCGGCGCGCTCGGACCGGTTCGCCTCTTCCAGCTTGATGCACTTCCCGCCGGGAGCCTTGATGTATCCGCTCTCGCAGTGGTAGGTCACGATGCTCGGGTGGACCGTCCCGCCGTCGGGATAGGTGGTCCATCGGCAGTGGTATGTCCAGGTTCCATACGGAACCGATCCGCGAAACTTGCTGCCGCCCGTAGCACAGTCGCGGAACTGCAGCATGCACGCGGCGCCCTCGCTCCCCGTGCAAACACTTCCTCCGCTGCAAAGGCCGGTGCACCAGCCCGCGTACCCGCCTGCCGCCCGAACGGATGTGGGCGATAGCGTCGCAGCAAGACCGAGCAATACTGCAAACAGAGCTTGAACGAGAACGGAGCGGCAAGAGAGCTGGATCATCGTGCACCTGCGGTCGATACTTGCGCAGGGCGTATGACGGTCCCCATCGCGGGATTCCCGTACATCGAGATAGTGATCCGTCGCAAGGGAATATCTGGGGTCTTCTTGAATTGCGGCTCGGATCGGTGGCGAAGCTCACAGCACGCGCGACCTCGCAGAAAGAATCACGTCAGTGCTCACTGGACGTACCGCGGCGTTCTCGAAGATTCTCTCTTCAAATCGGCCGGTCGCTGTAATAAGCAGGTGCAGCAACCTTGAAGGTGACAGGAGCTCATTCGTGAATATCGCGACGATCATTGCAGCCATACTTGCCGTGCTGGCGGTCCCAGCCCCGTCGATCGCCCGAGAAGTCCCGTCCATGCCCAACGAATGCGCAGCGACGCGATGTGCTGCCATCGTGGCCAATGCAAATTTCCTCTGTGCCGAAGAGACTCTCGATGAGGAAATCTGTGACCTCGTTCTGAGAGACCTCGAGAAATGCATTGAGGCGTGCGCGGGGGGCGACTAGCCATTTCTCTCCATCCTTCGGGCATGCTGGTCGAACTGGTGCGCGACGCTTCGGGCCGGGTGGAAGAAATCACCGCGCAGGCCGATCCGCTCTCGCCGGTGGACACCATCGTCACCAACGTTGCCTGGCTGCCGTTCTCGCCCTCGACGTTGTTCAACTCCGGCGGCGTGCGCACCGGCCTTGGCAGCCCGCACCTGGACGGCCTTGCCGCCGCCGAATTCGGCAGCGGACTTGCGCTGGACGTCGCCTACGACGCCGACGGTCAGATCACCGGCATCGTCAGCGAGGGCCTGTCCACCGACGTGCAGGATCTGACCTACAGCTATGACGACGCCGGTAGCATCACTTCCATCGTGGACGCGCTCGATGTGGCCCGCACCCAGGTCTTCACCTACGACGACCTGGGACGTCTGAGTGGCGCCTCGGGCATCTACGGCGATATCGTCTACGACTACGACCTTGTCGGAAACCGCACCCAGCGTGTCATCGACACCGGAACGATCACGACCGAGACCTATACCTACGGCGCGACCAGCCACCGCCTCTCCAGCGTCACGGTGGGCGCCTCCAGCCGCGACTTCACCTACACGGCCGCCGGCTCGGTCAGCGCCGACGACCGCTTCAGCACCGGCTTTACGTTTACCTACAACCACAACGGCCGCATGGCGTCGGCCTCCGATGCGCTCGGGACGGTTGCTACCTACGTGTACAACGCACGCGAGCAGCGCGTGGCCAAGACGGTGGGCAGCACTACGACGCACTTCATCTACGACCAGGCCGGCCATCTGATCGCCGAGACCGAGGGCGCAACCGGCGACGTGGCAAAGGAATACATCTGGCTGGGCGATACGCCGGTGGCGCTCGTCGACCACACCGGCAGCGGGCGCGAGGTGTACTTCATCCACGCCGACCATCTCGGGGCCGCAGAAGATCACCGACGACAACCAGATCGTGGTGTGGGACGGGCAGTTCGAGCCGTTCGGGCAGGAGCATGGCATTGCCGGATCGATCACGGCCCAGCTCCGGTTCCCGGGGCAGTACTACGACCCGGAGACGCAGCTCAGCCAGAACTGG
>DASPMH010000867.1:0-4054 GCA_035627175.1 Terriglobales bacterium
GGCTTGGAGATGCGAAGCTCGCTGCGTCGTCTGGTCCTGCTCGCCCTGACCGCCGGCACCTTGCTGGCGACGGTCCGCCCCTCGTCCGCCCTCTGCTTTTTCAACTGCGATTACACCAAGACCAAGTATCCCATCGTGCTCGCGCACGGCATGGCGGGATTCGACGAGCTCTTCGGTGTCTACGACTATTGGTTCGCCATCCCCGGCGCGTTGCGTGACGGCGGCGCCAAGGTCTACGTGACCGAAGTCAGCCAGTTCAATTCGACCCAACAGCGTGGCGAGCAGTTGTTGGCTCAGGTCAAGCAAATCATCGCCATCACCGGCAAAGCCAAGGTCAATCTGATCGGCCACAGCCATGGCGGCTTGGACGTGCGCTACGTCGCCGCAGTACGCCCGGACCTCGTCGCTTCGGTCACCACCGTCGGCAGCCCGCACAAGGGCGCCGCGCTGGCCGACTATCTGCGATCCAATGTGCAAAACGGATCGTTCAGCGAGACCGTCGTCGCGTATTTCGCCAATTCGCTCGGCACCGTGCTCGGCCTCCTGTCTGGCTCGACCAATCCGCAGGACGCCGCCGGTGCTCTCGATTCGCTTACCGCCGCAGGTGCCGCGACTTTCAATTCTCGCTATCCCGCCGGTGTGCCGGCTACCGCCTGCGGTCAAGGCGCGGCGAGTGTCGGCGGCGTGCGCTTCTACTCGTGGAGCGGCACGGGGGTGTTGACCAATATTCTCGATGTTTCCGACGCTCCGCTCGGACTAACCTCGTTGTTCTACCCTGAAGCGAACGACGGCTTGGTCGGACGCTGCAGCTCGCATCTCGGCGCTGTTATCCGCGACAACTACTTCATGAACCATCTCGACGAGGTCAATCAGATCCTCGGCTTGGTTTCGCTGTTCGAGTCGAGCCCGACCTCGGTATTTCGCGCCCACGCCAACCGCCTGAAGAACGCGGGGCTGTAGGCCTTGCGTTCGCCGATCACGGCGCTCACCGTCGGCGCCGCAGCGGGGCTCGCCCTGTGGACCTTCTCGTCGCCCCCGGAGGCGCCGCAACCAGTGCCCGTTGTCTCCTCCGGCGTTCAGGCCGCGAGCGCAAGCCTCGGCGAGCCCGGCAGCGGCCTGAGACTCGGGGAGGCGGCAAGCTCGTTGCCCGAGTTGCCGCCGCCGCCCCGTTCGCTCGACGATACGGCGGTAGATGGCGAGCTGACGCTCGACGCGAACGGCGGCCTGCTCCCTTCGCCTGAGGTCCGTAAGTTCTTCGATTACTTCCTCAGCGCCGCCGGCGAGGAGACGGCGCAGCATACCTACACGCGCATCGTCGGCGCGATCCGCGCCCGCCTCCGCGGCGCTGCGGCAACGGAAGCGGTCGCCTTGCTCGATCGCTACATCGAGTATCGACGGCGCTTGCGCCAGCTGTACCAGCGCGATGGCGCAGCCACCACCGATTTGGTGGCACGGCTGGCCGAAGTGCGGGCGATCCGCCGCGCAGTGCTCGGTGAAGCGGCCGCCGCGGCGATGTTCGGCGAGGAGGAGCGGGTTCAGGAAATCGCTCTCCAGCGCCGTGCGTTGATCGCCGATGCAACCTTGTCCGAAGCGCAGAAGGAGCAGCGTCTCAATCAGCTCGAAGCGGACCTGCCCGAGCCAGTGCGGGCGGCGGCAGCGGAGTCGCTGGCGCCGCTGCGACTGCAGCGCGACGAAGCCGAGTTGCGCGCCGCCGGCGGCGACGAGAACGAAATCCGCAGCCTGCGCGAGAGCTACTTCGGAGCGGAGGCGGCCGAGCGCCTGGCCCGGCTCGATGGCGAGGAAGCGCGATGGCAAGAGCGGGTCGCTGCCTATCAGCAGGCGCGCCGCGCGCTGCTGGCCCGTTCAGACTTCGACGACGCGGCTCGCCAACGCGCCCTCGATCAGCTGCTGCGCGAGCGTTTCAGTGCCACCGAGCGCCTGCGTATCGAGTAGCCGGTGACCTCCGGCTTCCCCTACTAGGATCAGCGAAGGTCCTCGTGCTAAGCGGCGACGATGGAAAATCTGCCGCAGTTCCTGGCGTACGCCAACGCTTTCGAGAAGACCCTCAAAGACGACGATTGGACCCGCCTCGAGCCGTTCTTCGCGTCCGATGCGATCTATCAGGTGCACGGCTCGTTCGGCTGCAGGCTGGTAGGGACGCAAGCGATCTTTCGCGGCATGAAGAAGTCGCTCGACGGCTTCGATCGCAAGTTCGACAGCCGCAACATCGAAGTGACCGACGGGCCGAGTATCGAAGGCGACACCGTCCGATTGGGATGGGCCGTCACCTACCACAAGCAGGGACTTCAACCGTACGTCCTGCGCGGCCGCTCCGAGGTACGCTATCGGGACGGCAAGATCGTCTCATTGATCGACTCCTACGAGGATGAAGCCGTCGCCCAGAGCTTCGTCGAATGGCAGGCAGCCAACGGCATCGAGCTCGATCCGCGCTACGTCTAGCGACGCCAGCTACAGGAAGCCCCAGGTGTGGGCCCCCTTTCCCAAAGGGCTGATGCCTTCCGCCGGCGGAAGGCATCAGCGCCGCAGGCGCGGGGAATTTCTGAGTCGCCACGGCGCGACGCGCGGCGTACCTGCCGCGCTCTGCCGAGCGCAGCTACACGCGCCCCAAGGCTACGGTGGACCAGGCCGACGGCACCTACTGGTCTTACTGGGCGAGCTGTTGGATGCGCTGCACTGCTTCTTCGATGTTGGCGCGGCTGTTGAACGCGCTCAGGCGGAAGTAGCCTTCGCCGCAGGCGCCGAAGCCGCTGCCCGGTGTGCCGACGAGATGAGCCCGCTCGAGCAGGCGATCGAAGAAGTCCCAGCTGCTCGCGCCGCCAGGGGTGGCGAGCCAGACGTACGGAGCATTGACGCCGCCGTAGACGCGCACCCCGATCTCGGCGAGTCCTTGCCGCAGTAAGCGCGCATTGGTCAGGTAGAAAGCAATGGCGTCGCGCACCTGCCGCCGGCCTTCCTCCGAATACGCCGCCGCAGCGGCGCGCTGGACGATGTAGGAGACGCCGTTGAACTTGGTAGTCTGGCGCCGGTTCCACAGTGGGTGAATCGCCTGGCGCTTGCCGCTGGCGGTCGTCCCGCTCAGCTCCTTGGGGACGACGGTGAAGGCGCAGCGAACCCCGGTGAAGCCGGCGGTCTTGCTGAAGCTGCGAAATTCGATCGCCACCTCGCGGGCTCCTTCGATCTCGTAGATCGAATGAGGAATTTCGGGATCGGTGATGTAGGCCTCGTAGGCGGCATCGAAAAGGATGATCGCGTCATTGCGGCGGGCATAGTCGACCCACCGCCGCAGGCTCTCCCGCGTCGCCACCGTGCCGGTCGGATTGTTGGGGTAGCAAAGATAGATCAGGTCGACACGCCGGTCGGGCAGGTCCGGCACGAAGTCGTTTTGCGCACTTCCGGGTAGGTAGACGAGACCGGCATAGCGGCCACTTTCGTTGGCTTCGCCGGTGCGCCCCGCCATCACGTTGGTGTCGACGTAGACGGGATAGACAGGATCGGTGATCGCGACGAGGTTTTCCGCACCGAAGATATCGAGGATGTTGCCGGTGTCGCACTTCGAGCCGTCGGAGATGAAGATCTCGTCGGGAGACACGGTGACCCCGCGACTTTGATAGTCGTGGGCGACGATCTGCTCACGCAAGAAATCGTAGCCTTGTTCCGGCCCGTAGCCGCGGAAGCTGTCGCGGCTGCCCATCTCGGCGACCGCTTGCTGCATCGCCGCGACGATCGCCGGGGCGAGCGGCTCGGTGACGTCACCGATGCCGAGGCGAATCACCTTGGCGCTCGGGTTCGACTGACAGAAAGCCGTGACCCGGCGGCCGATTTCCGGAAAGAGATAGCCCGCCTTCAGCTTGAGGTAGTGCTCATTGACTCGTGCCATCCGCGCGTCTCTAGAGACGCGCCGCAGCGAATGCAACTACAGGCGTGCGCCCCTTTGCCAACCTTTGCCAAAGGGGGCAGCGTCGCCGGCGGGGGGATTTCTGCGAGTCGCCACGGCGCCACGCGCAGCAAACCTGCCGCGCTCTACCGAGCGCAG
>DASPMH010000868.1:0-3256 GCA_035627175.1 Terriglobales bacterium
CAACTTCACCCGGCGCTACTTTGCGTCGATCAACACGCCGGTCGACGTCGAGTTCTCCTGGGGCGCGACCGAAGCCAAGGCCGCCGGGGGATTGGTCGATGCCATCGTCGAAGTCACCGAGACCGGCAGCACCATCCGCGCCAATCGCCTGCGCATCGTCAAGGAGCTGTTTCAGTCCAACCCGCAGCTGATCGCCAATCGCCAGGCCTACCAGGATCCTTGGAAGCGCGAGAAGATCGATCAGATCAGCCTGTTGCTGCAAGGCGCGCTCAACGCCGAGGACAAGGTCGGCCTCAAGATGAACGTCACCCGCGAGCAGCTGCAGTCGATCATCGAGCTGTTGCCCAGCCTGACCGCGCCGACGGTTTCGCCGCTGCATCCGAGCGGTCAGCTCGGCGGCATCGAGTGGCTGGCGGTCGAGACGGTGATCGCCGAGAGCAAAGTGCGCGAGCTGATTCCCGAGCTGCGCAAGCGGGGCGCGGTCGGTATCATCGAGTACCCGCTCAACAAGATCGTATGATTGCGCTCCGCCCCCTCGCCGTGCTCATCGCGGTGCTGCTCGCCGGGGCAACCGGCTGTAGCGACGCGGTGGTCGAGGAGCGGGCGCGCGAAGCGGCGCGCAAGGTTCAGGAATCTTTTGGCGAGCAGCAGGCGGCGGCGCTGGCGCAGACGGCGACTGAAGCCGACATTCAGCTGGCGCAGGCGGCACTGACTCGGCTCAAGGAATATCAGGGCGAGGTGAACGGCAAGCTCGACGCGGTCACCATCAACGCGATCGCCGCGTTCCAGCGCAGCCAGGGTCTCGAAGACGACGGCATCCTCGACGCCCGAACGCTCGCCCTGCTACGCCAACAGCGCTGACCCTTGTGGCTGTAACGCGCGCTACAGCGACAACGAAAGTGTGCTCGGAGAGCGCGCTACAGATCGAAGGGCGTTAGGCAGCTTCGCTGCCGTCGTAGCCGAGGGTGGCGAGGAAGGCCGGCTTCTCGTCGCCGGGCATGATGAAGATGCCGTCCCAGCCGCACACTTCTTCGCACAGCTTGCAGCCGACGCAGGTGCTCTCGTTGACACCGACCCGGCCGAGGTAGCTCGCCTGATTGTTGGGCGAGGGATAGATGCAGTCGAAGGGACAGACGTCGACGCAGACACCGCAGCCGTTGCAATTGTCCGGATGGACGATCGCAATCGGCCGCTCGCTCTTCTTGAGCGTGTAGGTCATGTTGCCGAAAGTATCGAGGATCGCTTCGTCGGGACAGATCACGCCGCAGGCGCCGCAGTCGATGCACAGCGCCGCCTCGATGAAGAACGCTTTCTTGGGATCGCCGCTGATCGCCCTGGTGGGGCAGCGCTTCTCGCAGGCGGTGCAACCGGTGCAGTTCTCGGCGATGATCGTAAACGGCATGAGATCCTACTTCTGCATTTCTTTGAGGACCTCGTCGCGGCGGCCCTGGTCGATCAGCTGATCGTTCTTGCGCGCTTCGCGGAAGCCCAGATAGGTGAACCAGAAGACCAGGAACATCATCCCGATGATCGGAATGTTGTCCGGCAGGAACATGATGGTGAGGAACTGATCCAGCGGGCTGGTCGGCGTCTCGTGCATCGTGCTCGGCCTCTACTAACGCGCTATCTCATTGTCAACGCGCAGAAATACAGTCGCTGCCGAGGTACGGTCGCAACACCTCCGGCACGGTGATGCTGCCGTCGGCGTTCTGGTAATTTTCGAGAACCGCGATCAGCACCCGCGGCAACGCCAAACCGGAGCCATTGAGAGTGTGCACCAGCTCGGGTTTGCTGCGGGCGTCCTTGCGGTAGCGGAGGTTGGCGCGCCGCGCCTGAAAGTCGGTGCAGTTGCTGCACGAGCTGACCTCTAGCCACTCCTGGCAGCCCGGAGCCCACAGCTCGATGTCGTATTTGCGCGCGGCGACGAAGCCGAGGTCGCCGGTGCAGATCGAAATCACCCGGTAGGCGATGTCGAGGCGGCGGGCGATCTCCTCGGCCGCGGCGACGATCTCTTCGAGCGCCGCCGCCGACTTCTCCGGCTCGACCAGCTGGTACATCTCGACCTTGTCGAACTGATGGCCGCGCTTGATGCCACGGACGTCGCGCCCCGCCGACATCTTCTCGCGGCGGAAGCAGGGCGTGTAGGCGACGTACTTCAATGGCAGGTTTCCGGCGTCGAGAATCTCGTCGCGATGGATGTTGGTCAGTGGGATCTCGGCGGTGCCGATCCAGCAGAAGTCCTCTTCGGCGTCGCGGTAGATGTTGTCGGCGAATTTCGGCAGCTGACCCGCGCCGACGAGACACTCCTGCTTGACCATGTAGGGCGGTAGGATCTCGGTGTAGCCATGCTCGCCGGTGTGCACATCGAGCATCCAGGCGATCAAGGCACGCTGCAGCCGCGCCCCGGCACCTTTGAGCAGGTAGAACCGCGATCCGGAGATCTTGGTGCCGCGGTCGAAGTCGAGCAGGTCGAGAGCGAGACCGAGATCCCAGTGTGGCTTGGGCTCGAAGTCGAACTGGCGCGGCTCCCCGTGGCTGCGCAGTACCGTATTGGCGTTGTCGTCCGGCCCGAGCGGCACCGCCGGGTCGGGGAGATTGGGAACCTGCAGCATGCGCGCGCGGAGCTCGTCCTCCGCCGCGTTGAGCTCCTGCTCCAGCGCCGAGATACGATCGCCGACGGCGCGCATGTCCGCGACGATGCGCTCGCGTGCCGCCGGGTCCTGCTTGCCTATGGTGCGGGAGACTTCGGCGCGATGGGCGCGCAGCTCCTCGACCTGCTTGATCAGTTGCCGGCGGCGCTGGTCACTGGCGAGCAGTTGATCGACCGCATCGGCCTCGAGTCCTACCTTGGCCAGCTCCTCTTTGACGAAGTCCGGTCGCTCGCGAATCAGGCGAATATCGAGCATCGGTCGCCGTTACCATGGCGCCTTCGAAAGTGAAAGAATTCCCAGCACACCACGGCGCGGGTAAGCGCCGCCTACATTACCGGGAAGGCGTCTTTGACCAGCTCGATGATCGGCTCGCCTTGGGCCGACCAGGTGATCGCGACGACATCGAAGCGAACCAGCGCCTGATGCAGCCGTTGCCGTCGCAGATAGTATTGCGCGGCGCGGCTGATCTGGCGCTGCTTGCTGCGAGTGATCGCCTCCAGCGGATGCCCGTGCTCGCTACCGGTGCGCGCTTTGACTTCGATGAACACCAGGGTCGAGCCATCGATCGCGATCAGATCGAGCTCGCCGACCGGGCAGCGGAAGTT
>DASPMH010000869.1:0-8007 GCA_035627175.1 Terriglobales bacterium
TCGACGGCGATGCTGCCTTGACGCGGCGACAGATAGGCATGCCAGCGCGGTGAATCGATCGCCGCTTCCGGAGGGATCTGACCAGCGGCGACGCGCCGCACCGCGGCGTCGGCGTTGATGCGGCCATAGCCGAAGTACTGATCGAACCCTTCGATCGAGGGGAATCGAGTACTGGTCTGTTGCACGCCCGGGAGCGGTACCTCGGTATGGTAGTTCTGCGGCAGCTGCGGGTTGTCGCGCGCATCGAAATTAACGTCGTCGGCGGTCCTGGTGAAGATCTGCTTCACCTCTTCGGCGGACAACGGCATGTTCGGGTCCTGCCCACCCGGGTAAGGCTCGAGCTCGCCGCGGTCGATCGCATTGAGCGCCGCCGAGTACACCAGACCCGCCATGCCCGAGGACTTGCCGGTCGCCTCCGACGAGCAAGAGGACGACGGTACGGCGACGGCGATGTGGCCATTATAGTTGGTGCATCCGTTGAGGTAGAGGTACGAGCGCGGCGATTGCACGATCCCTCCGGATTCGAAGAACTTGACCACCGAATTGATCTCGAAGGTGTGGCTGTAATTGGCCGGCCAGTTGTTGTGCGCCGACTCCTCGTCGGCAGCCGAGGCCATGACGATTACACCGCGGTGGTAGGCATAATCGACGGCCTGCTGAGCGAAATCCGAGTTGTTGAGCGTCCCGAGCGCCTCCTGCACTACCCGGGCGCCACTGTCGGTGGCGAAGATCACGCCTTGGGCGAACTTGTCGACCGGGGTGACGAAGCTGTCGCCGACACGCACCTCGAGCAGCATGCAATTCGGGCAGCTGCCGACGTTGCCCATGCCGTTGTTCGCCTCGGCCGCCGAGTCTTCCGATTCTCCGGTGCCGTGACTGTAGCGCGGCTCGTCGAGGGCATTGTTGTCGTCTTCCCAGAAGTCCCAGCCGCTGATGTCGTCGACGTAGCCGTTGTCGTCGTCATCGACGCCGTCGGAGAAGAGAAAGATCAGGTCTTCAGGGTCGATCGCGCCGGTGCCGTTCTGGTCGGTGACGCGCGAGTCGTGGGCGAAGCCGGCATTGGCAAGATAATCGCGGACGTTGAAGATACCGTCGCCGTTGCGATCGTGCGGATCGGTGCTGTTGGTGCTGCCTTCGGGCACCGGCAGCTCGCGACGATTGAGGTAGAACTTGTTGACCAGATCATCGAAGCGCTCGCCCCAGCGGATGCCCGAATCGAGCACCGCGATGACCACGTCGGGACGGCCGGTGGTCACTTGCCAGGCGAGATCGACGCTCGCGCCCTTCACTCCGAAAAGCTCCTGCGGGTTGTCGTCGATTTCCGGCTCGCCGGTGGTATCGCTGGTCAGCTTCCAGTCGTTCTGAAAATCGTTCGGCCGCTGCGGCGGATTTGCCGCCGGCAAGAACAGGTAGCGCGACCAATCGGTCGCAGGGATGCATTGCGGCGGCAGCGACGGCCCACTGCAAGGAGCGGGATTGGCGGGGTAGGGGAATTCTGCCGCCACCGGTGCGGCGGCGGCAAGAAGGGCCAGGGTGAGCACGGCCAGCGCTGTTCGCATACAAGGAAATCCTTTCGGGATGGAAAAAGCGGCTCGGCTTACCACGCAGGCCCGGCCGTTGCCATGCAGTTCCGCCGCTACGTCGCCGCCGCGGCAAACAAGTTGACATAGCGCTCGACCACCTCGAGCAGCAGCCCAAAGACGAACCACACCGGCGCGTAATCGAGGCGGATCAAGCCCTGCACGTGCCAGCGCCGGTGCGAGTAGTCCCAAGGGCAAGCGCCGCTGACGGCACGGATCAACCAGCCCGAGACGTACTCGACGGCAAAGCAGCCGAGCATGTAGATCAGGCCGCGAACCGGCCAGGCCTGCACCGCGATCGCGGCGTGCACCACCTCGAACAACAAGCCGCCGAGGCCGTAGATCGGAAACATCCAGAGGTAGGTTCGACCGACGAGCCGGACATCGAGCGGCTGCTTGGCCAGCCGCGCCTCGATCGAGTCGGTGACCGCCGTCCAGACGATCTCGGCGCACCAACCGAAGGCGCCATACAGTAAGAAACGCATCGTCCCTCCTTCGCCCGCTGCGTCCTAGCACGCCGCCGGCAGAACCGCAGAGCCGGCAGCGGCTTGGACCGAGGCTGAGTTTGCCGCTAGGGACAGGCGGTGAGCTCGCAACCGCCACCACCCGGTTCTCGCAGCGATCTACTCGAGGTGGCGCTGCTCTTCTTTCGATTGGGCTCGACCGGGTTCGGCGGGCCGGCGGCGCACATCGCGATGATGGAAGACGAGGTGGTTCGGCGGCGCGGTTGGGTGACGCGACAGCACTTTCTCGATCTTCTCGGCGCGACCAATCTGATTCCGGGACCGAGCTCGACCGAGATGGCGATCCACCTCGGCTATCATCGCGCCGGCTGGACGGGCTTGGCGGTCGCCGGGCTGTGCTTCATCGTCCCCGCAAGCGCGATTACCATGGCGCTGGCTTGGGCGTACGTCCGCTACGGCGCCTTGCCGCAAACGGCGGGATTACTCTACGGCATCAAGCCGGTAATCATCGCCATCGTGGTGCAAGCGCTGTTCGGTCTCGGACGTGCTGCAATCAAGAGTCCGGCGCTGGCGATGCTCGCCGCCGCCGTTGCTCTGGCGAATTGGCTCGGGATCAGTGAGATCGGCGCCTTGCTGTCGGCCGGAGTAGCGGCGGTGACATCTATGGCGATGCGGCAGCGATTGGCGCTCGCCATGGTCACTCTGCTCTCGGCGAGCCCGCCGGCCGGTGCTGCGATTGCAACGAGCCCGACGGTGCCGTTCAGCTTGGCGGCGCTTTTCTGGTTCTTCCTCAAGGTCGGGACCGTGCTCTACGGCAGCGGCTACGTGCTACTGGCGTTCCTGCAGGGGGACCTGGTGGTCGAGCGCGGCTGGATGACGGAAGCGCAGCTCCTCGATGCCGTCGCTGTCGGGCAGGTGACGCCGGGGCCGGTGTTCACCACTGCGACATTCATCGGCTACTTCCTCGGCGGTGTGCCCGGTGGCGTGCTGGCCACTCTCGGCATCTTCCTGCCTTCGTTTCTGCTGGTCGCCGCCAGCGGTCCACTGGTGCCGCGCATACGGCGGTCGGCGGCGGCGCGCGCCTTTCTCGATGGTGTCAATGCGGGAGCGCTGGCGCTGATGGCCGTGGTGACCTTCACCCTTGCGAGAGCGGCGATCGTCGATTTGACCACTCTCGTAGTGGCGCTCGCCAGCGCGGTGCTGCTGCTGCGTTATCGCGTCAGCTCGCTGTGGTTGACTGTCGCCGGCGCCGCGCTCGGACTCGCCTCCGGCTGGGCAACGTAGCTGCCGTCGGTAGACGGCGGCAGGCGAGCTGGGGAGTGTAGCTGCCGTCGGCAGACGGCGGCAGGCGAGCTGGGGGTGTAGCTGCCGTCGGTAGACGGCGGCAGGCGAGCTGGAGGTGGCTTGCGACGAGCTCGCAAAAATCCCCCGCGGGCTGCGGTCAGTCGGTCATGTGGCTGAGCGTGTAGAGGGTGAAGTAGCGCTCCGGGTACGCCGATTCGATAAATTGCGTCGTGTAGCGGCCGCCGAGCGCGGCGCGATTGGTCTTGTCGTTGACGCCGACCACCATGTTGGGGGTGACCGCCGAATCCTTGCCGTCGGGGCTCTTAGACCAGTGGTAGGCGCACATGGCATTGTAGAAGTACTCGCCGGCGCGGTTGTGAACCAGCTTCCAGTAGATGCGGTAGAGATCCTTGTCCATGTACATGATCACCTTGCCGAAGTTGTAGTACGGATCTTCGGAATGACCCTCGAGGATCCAGACCGGGCGCGGGATCATGCTGAGGTTCTCGGTGACCAGCCAAGGCGCTCCCTTGGCGCCGGGTGTTTCGTAGGCGGCGCGGAAATAGGGGATGTCGACTTCGGAGCGGGTCGCGCTGACCGGGCGCTGCAGCAGCGGCTCCGGGCTGAGTACCGGCGCGAGCACTTTGCCCTCGCCGATCAGCTTCCAGCGATAGTATTCGACCTTGCCCGAGTAGCAGTTGACGTCGTCGGCAAAGATGTCGAGTCCGGCGACGGGATCGGAACGGGTGGCGGCGTTGACGCGGCGAACGCGGCGGGTTGCCGGAACGTAGAACCAAGCTTGATCCTGTGAGGTCCAATCGTTGATGCTCTTGGCGAGCCCGGCGACGCCGTCGACGTCGTTCGGCTCGAGCACGTTGGTCAGCGCCGCGCCGCGCAGGTTCTCGGGATTGGGGATCGGTCCGGCGGATCGGCCGACGTAGGAATTGGCGTGGCCCCACAACTTGAGGCGCTTGAACTCGCCGTTGGAGTCGATGCCGTTGAGGGTGAAGGTGGCGCCGGCGCCATTGACCATCTGATTGGCAGAGGAAAAGTTCCACGCCATCTTGCAGGCCGCCAGCGGATCCTTGGGATCGATTTCGGGGAAGGGGTAGCCGAAGTAGAACTCCGGCATCTTGCCGGTGGCGATGTCCTTTAGGCCGCAGGTCTTGTCGTCGATGCCGTACTTGCCGGCGTTGGCCCGGCTCGCCTCCCAGAATTTCTGCGAGTAGTTCTGCTTGAACTTCTCCGGATCGACGGGGACGACCTTGTAGCTGTACTCGCCCTTCTCGACGCGTTTGAGCACGACCTCGGGAAGGAGGTCCTTGCCCTGCTGCCAGTTGTTGCTGTCGAGGGTCCAAGGCGTCTGGCCCTCTTGCGCCATTGAATCCGAGATCAGAGAGACCGCGGCCAGGAGAACCGCAGCGAAGGTACGCACAATCATTGCAACTCCGAGAAGGAAGCGATGCGCTCCGATGTCACGACCGCAACCTTCAATTCAAGCTCCAATCGCCAATCGCGTACCGCTGCGCTGTAGCGCGCGCTCTCCGAGCGCGCCGACGGGGGGGCGACGCCCGAGGATCTCGCAGCGCACTCGCTCAGAGAGCCGGCGCTACAGTCCTACAAGCCCCCAAGCCCCCAAGCCCCAGGTTGATCTAAATTACATACTCGACGCGGAACTGAACGTTGTCGCGGTCGCGCAACAAACTGACGCCGCTGCCGCCCTTGAGTGTTCCGGCGGTCAGGTGGCTGTAGTCGATGCCGATGCGGAAGGGGTCGTAGGTCAGCGTCAGCCCCGGCTGGAACACCAGCGCTCCTTCCCAGTCGTAGAACATGGCGAAGTAGGGTGAGATCGTGCCACTGCGGTAGGAAGTGGTCACCAGAAACGTCTGCAGAAACTGATCGGTCGGGTTCTGCACGAACACCGGCTCGATCGGTGTGCCGATGTCGATCACGCCGCTGACCAGGCGATTCGGAATCGGCAGTACCTCGCCGGTCAGCAGAAACGGAAAGCGTTCCTCGTTGATGTGCTCGCGGCCGGCGGCATTGTTGAGGTGCTTGTAGAAGAACTGAGTCGAGATCAGGAACGACTGGCCCGGGTTGAGCCAGCGCAAGAACTGGTTCATGTCGAGGCCGATCACCAGGTTCTCCGAGCTGCCGAGATCGCCGCCGCTGAGCCGTCTGCGGTTTTGGCCGCCGAGGCTGTGGAAGACGAAAGGATCGATCTTTTCCTGCCGGTAACGGGGCTCGCGCTCGATATGGGCGTACTCGGCGCGGATGATCGGCTCGCCACTCAAGCGCAGTAGCTGCGCCCACTCGTAAGGGAAGGCGAAGGTCGCGGTGCCGCCGGTGATGCGCGAGTGCGGCGCCCGCAGGCGGGTCACCGCCAGGTAGCCATCCTCGAAAGCAGCGAGCGGGAAGTTCGGGCGCACTTCGACGTACAGTCGCGGCAGGTCGAGGTAGGTGTAGTAGTGCGCCACGCTGAAGGTGCCGCCGTACATGTTCCAGACGACTCGCCCGCCACCGCGGGTATCCTTCAGGCTGCGGCTCGGCTTCTTCGAGTCGACCTTCACCAGGGCGCTCGGCTTATCGAGATTGGGGAAGGTCCACGGCGATCCCGAGATCGCGCCGGGCGACCAGCTGACCTCGTCGTCGATGGCGGCATAGAGCTCGACGAAGGCTTCCGAGATCGGGCCGACGCCACCGAGAAAGTAGTCGACCCGCAGCATGTCGAGCGGGACGCGGCGCTCGTCGAGCGAGATCAGAAAGCCGCCGAAGCTGCTGTCGAGCGGATTGATGTTGTCGAGCAGTCGGAAGCCGTCCGATTCGCCCCACGACAGACTTTGGCGGCCGAAGCGCCAGAAGAAGTCGCCGACGTTGCCTTCGACGAAGGCTTGGAAGAGCCGCTCGCGGTGCACCATGTGCTTGCGCAGCCGGCGGCGCTCGGCGAGCACGTCGACGCGCCGGCCGCTGATCGGATTGTCGGGCAGCTCGACGTTGAGAATGTCCATGCCCGAACCGGTCTTGTATTCCTTGGCAGTGCGATACTCGCGTGGACCCCAATCGTAGATGCCGTCGGCTTCGCCGCGGAAGGTCAGGTGGTACTTGAGCCCGTGCAGTTGGAAGGGGAGCTGGCGAAACAGCACGAACGGGCCGAACCCTTCTTTCACCAGACGATCGAGGCTGTGATCGAAATCGACCTCGGCGAAGTAGCGATTCTGCCGAATGTGTCCCTTCTTGGAGTAAGGGAAGGTCTCGCTGTTGGTGACGCGATCGCCGCTGACGGAAGCTTCCTCGCGGGTGATTTCGTGGTGGTCGGTGCTTTCGGTGCCGATGCGGACATTGCCGTAAGTGCGCAGGCCGAGCTTGATCTCACCATTGCGATCGAGCGGTGCACCCCATGACACGGCCCCCTGCGACAGCAGGAGCGCCGCAGCGAGCAGAACCGGCGCGCGCAACTTGCCTCTCATGTCTCGTCTCCCTCCCGTCGTGCACCGGACCAGGGACGCACCCGGCGACAAACGCGCGCAGCGATATTTGAGGCACCGCGGAAGTGCAAGGAGCGGTGGAGCAGTGGAGCAATGGAGCGGTGGAGCAGTGGAGCGGTGGGGTTGTTGAGTGTGCGCCCCTTTGGGAAAGGGGGCGCATACTCGCAACGAAACACTCGCAGACTGGTTCGCAGTTAGGTCAGGCGGCCGAGCAGGGCGGGGATCGCTTGCTCGACGCGCAGCTGGCGCGGGCCGAGCGATGCCGGCTCGAAACTGCGCCGTTGCAGTTGCTGAACCTCGTAGTCGTTGAAGCCGGCATCCGGCCCGACCGCGAGCACCGCCGGCCCGCCGATCGCGTGCGGGCACGGTGCGCCGGCGGGATGCGCCACCAGGGCGCGGCGATCGCCTACCAGCTCGGTGAGCTCGTCTTCGACGAACGGCTTGAAGCGCGGGCGCATCTCGATGCGGGGCACCACCGTGTCGCCTCCTTGCTCGAGGCCGGTCAACAGCTCGGCGCGCACCGCCTCGGCTTTGAGATAAGGGCTGTCCCAGTAGCTCTTCTCCACTCGCCAGCTGCCGAGCAAGACGACGTGCTTGATGCCGAAGGCGGCGAGGCCTTGCAGGACCCGGCGCACTACCTTCGGGCGCGGCAGTGCCAACAATACCGTTATTGGTACGGCGGCCGGGGGCGCCGCGGTGATCGTCAGCGCCAGCTCGACGCCATCCGGCGCGAGGCTGAGGACCTCGGCCTCGCCGATTCCTCCATCGATCACACCCGCCGCGATGCGATCCCCGACGGCAATCTTGCGAACCTTGGTGAGATGTCCCCACCTCCGCCCACGCAGCCACAGCGTGCCTCCCGAGCCGATTTCGTCGGCGCTCAGCAGCAGCAGATTCATGCGCCGAGTCAGCGCGTTTTCGCGCCACAGCTCAAGCCGCGGAAAAGCCGCCGTCGCGGGTTGTCCGAAATGGCCGATCCTGCTTTTGTCGTTGTTTCGATTCTAGCCACAGGAAGGACCCGACATGATCGCTACCTTACTGCTCCACGCCGGCACCGGGCTGGTCGTGGCCACTCTCTGGTCGACTTCGTTCGCCGGCATCGCTCGCGCCGGAACCACGCCCCTGTGCACCGGTGACTGCGACAGCAGTGGTCATGTCTCGGTCGACGAGCTCCTGATCGGCGTCAATCAGGCC
>DASPMH010000870.1:0-7916 GCA_035627175.1 Terriglobales bacterium
GCAGAGCGCGGCGGCTCGGCTCACCAAGCCGCCGTCTACCGACGGCAGCTACATCCAACTCAACGAACCCAGCTGACTCGTGTAGCTGCGCTCGGCAGAGCGCGGCGGCTCGGCTCACCAAGCCGCCGTCTACCGACGGCAGCTACATCCAACTCAACGAACCCAGCTGACTCGTGTAGCTGCGCTCGGCAGAGCGCGGCGGCTCGGCTCACCCAAGCCGCCGTCTACCGACGGCGCCTACATCGGCGCGGCCTCGGCTCACCCAAGCCGCCGTCTACCGACGGCAGCTACAGGGGCTCAGTCTCCGGTTCCTAGACGAATTTCTCTGCGGCCGAACCACCAGCAGGCGATCCACAGAAAAGCCGTGGCGTAGAGGAGGTTCTCGGCCAGCACCATCAGGAACAGATCGTAGCGTGGTGCGAGCGCTTCCGCTTGTGCCGAGCCGATCAGATCCGGCGGCATCCGGGCCGGGGCGATGTAGTAAAGGATCTTGGCGACCAGCGTCAGAGTCTCATCGCCGACGTTGCCGAGGGCCTGCGTCAGCGTCGCCAAATGAGGCAAGAGCAGGGTCCCCAGTACCGCCACTTGCGACGGCAGCAGGATGCCGAGCGCGAAGCTGACATTGGCGCCGAACACGATGGCGACGGCATTTTCGGCGAGCTTGGGCACCACCATCGCCGAGAGCGGCACGCCGAACCACAGCGCCGTGGCGAAACCGATCAACAGGCCGAAGAAAAACACGCCGAACGCCATCAGCTGGATGCCCAGCAGCCGGCCGAGCAAGTACTGCCAGCGCTCGAGCGGTCGGGCGAGCAAACTGACGATCGTCTTCGAACGCAACTCGCTGCTGACCGCAGTGCTGCTCTGCATGATCGCCAGGACATACGCGGCCGCCGCCCATGCCTGCACCATGCCGTAGACGATCATCGTGCCCATGCGCTCGGCGATCGCATCCTGCCCGGCGGCACGGACCTGATCGAAGATCAGCAACGGTGCCAAGGACACCATGCCGATCACCAGCGCCATCAACAGCGCCACCCAAATAATGCGCTGCTGGCGCATCTCGGCGAGAGTGTTGAGGGTGATCAGCCAGATCTTACGCATCAGCTCGGGCCTCGCCTTTTGGGCGCATCCTGAATCAGCTCCATGTACATCTCTTCGAGCGAGCGCCGGCTCTGGCGGATGCTGCCGATGCCGAGACCGAGCTCGAGAGCAAGCCGCAGCAGCGCCTCTTTCCGCTCTTCGTTACACGGGACAGCCGCGGTGTCGCCGTCGATCTGCGCCGGTGTGTAACCGGCCTCGGCGAAGCGTGAAGCGAGCCCCGCCTGCCAGCGGGTGATCTCGACGATCCACTGCCCGGTGCTCGCCGCCAGCTCGGCGAGCGCAGTCGAGGCGACCATCCGGCCACGCTGAATCATGATCACCCGGTCGCAGGTACGCTCGACGTCGGAGAGAATGTGGCTCGACAGGAAGATCGTCGCGCCGCGGGCCTTCTCCTGCAGGATCAGGTCGACCACCGTACGCCGGCCTTCCGGATCGAGGCCGGTGGTCGGCTCATCGAGGATCAACAGCCGCGGCTGGTGCACGATCGCTTGGGCCAAGCCGAGACGCTGCACCATTCCCTTCGAGAAGGTGCCGACCTTGCGATCTACGGCCTCGCTCAAGCCGACGCGGGCGAGCACCGCCGGCAGGCGCGCATCGATCATCTCGCGCGAGAGTCCGGATAGCTGCCCGTACAGCTGCATCGCCTGGCGCGCGGTACGGTACGGATAGGTGTAGAAGATCTCCGGCAGAAAGCCGATGTGCTGGCGCGCGGCGACGCTACCGGCGGCATCGCCGAAGATCGTGACCCGACCGCGATCGGGCGAGAGCAAGCCCAACAACGAATAGATCGTCGTCGTCTTGCCCGCACCGTTCGGACCGATGAAGGCAACGACGCTACCCGTCGGAACGGTCAAATCGAGCTCGCGCACGGCAACGAAAGAGCGACGCCAGGTCGAATAGCTCTTGGTCATCTGCTCGATCCGGATCGCCTCGCTCATCACGATCTTTCCTTGAGCAGGGCCTCGACGTGCTGCTCGAGCCCGGCGGAAAAGCCGTCGAAGATCTGGACGATCTTCCCCTGACGATCGATCAGCACCGTGGTCGGAAAGGCTCTGACCCGGTAGGCGGCCGCCGCGTCATGCTCGGCGTCGAAGAGCACCGGAAAGGGCATGGCATGATCTTGGAGGAATTCGCTGACGTGCGTCTCATTGTCGTCTTCATTGATTGCCAACAGCGCCAGCCCTTCATTTCGGCGCTTGTGGTAGAGCGTCTCGAGCTCGGGCAGCTCGATGCGACAAGGCGTGCACCAGGTCGCCCAGAAGGTCAGCACCACCGCCTTGTGCTGGCCCACCACGGCGTCGAGGCGGACGATCCGACCGTCGCGGTCGGGCAGCGCCAGCGGCGGGGCGATCGATCCGAGCGGCAGAGCATCGGCGTCACGCTCGCGTCGCAGCAGCTCACGTTTGGTGGCGAAGCTGACCAGCACAAAGGCGATCAACACTAGCGCTGCGAGCAGCCGCGTCATGACGCCGCGACGCTTCGATCCGGCTCGGCGGCGGCGTTGCGCATCGCGGGGCGATACTGATCGCGCTCGCCCCTGTCAAATCGCTCCGGCTCAGAGCAATCTCTTGATCAATGCCAGCACGCCCTGCTTCACCGGCGAGCGATGTGCCGAGGCACCCGCGCCATGCACCACCTGCTCGCGATGGGTCAGATACCAATCGTACGACTGGCAGATCATTTCCTCGTTCGACCAGCGCGGCTGCCAGCCGAGATCCTGCTTGGCGCGGCTGAGATCGAAGTACAGGCTGCGGCCGTACATCAGCGAATGATATGGACCGAGCGGCGAAAGGCGCAGCGCGCTGGTGACCCGCATCGCCGCAACGGCGAGGTCCATCGGCACCGACACCACGCGGCTGCCGGTGCCGGCATGGACGCACAGTGCCTCCAGCGTCTGCCGCATCGTGCCGAACCGCTCGGCGCCGATGTTGTAGAGGGCGAAGCCCGGACGACCGGCGGCACGGATGCAGGCGTCGGCGAGATCGTCGGCGTGAACGAACTGATAGAGGTTGTCGCCTTCTCCGAGGATCGGGATCCGCCGTCCCTCGGCCACCCAGTCGAACAAGATCTGAAAGATGCCGAGCCGGCCGTGGCCGAGGATGGTCCGCGGCCGGATGATGGTCGCGTCGAGACCAGCCCCCGCCGCCGTCGCCACCAGCTCCTCCGCCTCGAGCTTTGCCCGGCCGTAGGCTTCCAGCGGTCGCGGCTTGACCCGCTCGTCGACCGGGTTGCGCGCCGGGATGCCGAAGACCGCGCTCGAGGAGGTGTGGACGATCTTGCGCACCTTCGCCCCGGCCGCGGCGCGCAATAGATTCGCCGTACCGCCGCAGTTCACCGAGCGGAACAAGGCTCGATCCTTCGCCAGCGGCACCTGGGCGACGTTGTGGTAGACCACCTCGACGCCGGCACAGGCGCGGCTGACCGCGTCGAGATCGCGGATGTCGCCATTGACCCACTCGACTTCCTCCGGGCGATCGGCGGCATCGATGCGATCGAAGACGCGCACGGCGACGCCCGCAGCCAGCAAGCGGTCGCGCAGCAAGGTGCCGAAGTATCCCGAGCCGCCGGTGATCAGAGCGCGCTCGGCCATCAGAGGCGCTGCCCGTGGGCGAGACACCACCGCACCGATGCTCGCATGCCGCCTCGCAACTCGACCGCCGGATCGTAATTCAGCTCCGCCTTCGCCTTGTCGATGCGGCAGGCAATGGTGTGGCGCATCTCGCTGAGCACATGGATCTTCTGATTGTAGAGACCGAGGCGCTGCAGCATCCCGTCGGCGACCGTCGCGGCGTCGCTGAGCAAGCCCGGCAGATGCAACTGTCGCTTCGAGCAGGGCATGCCGAAGTCCTGCTCCAGAACCTGCACCACCGTGGCGACGATCTCGTTGATCGAGTACGGCCGCGCATCGGCGATCCAATAGCTCTGCCCCACCGCCCGTTCGCTGCCCGCCGCGCGGAGCAGGCCCTGGCAGAGATTGTCGACATACGCCATCGAGCGCCGCTGCTCTCCGTCGCCCAAGATCGGAAAGCGCCCTTGCCGGATCATTTGGAAAAACAGCGTCTGTCGCGGCGGCTGGTGCGGTCCGTAGAACCAGGGCGCACGCACGATCACAGTCTCCAGCTCGCCCGCCACTTGCGCCTGCTGGACCAGCTCTTCCATCTGCTGCTTCGAACGGCCGTACCCCATGTAGGGACGGTAGGGACTGCTCTCGTCGAAACACTCGTCGGCAGTGCGATTGAATCCGAAGGGCGAGTTCGACGACACCGCGACGATTCTTCTGACGCCTGCCTGGGCTGCCGCGGCGAGGAGGTTGCGGGTGCCGGTGACATTGACTCGTTCGAGCTCGGAGAGGCGCCGGCGTGGATGAATCACGCCGGCCAGATGAAACAGCACCGCTCCTTCCGCACCGGCACACAAGGCGCGCGCCGCTTCGGCATCGGCGATATCTCCGGCGACCTCTTCGATCGCCTCGCCGGCTAGCATCGCCTGGCTCGCCGGATGCACCAGACAGCGGGTGGGCTCGAGTGGCCATGGCTCGATGCCCTCGCCGCCTTGGCGCAGCACTTCGAGCAGCCGGCTGCCCAGCCAACCGGGCGCGCCGGTGATCAAGATCCGCGGTTTCGGCGCGGCCGTGGCACGCACGCCGCGGCGCGGCATGCGATGGCGCTCGGCGAAACGTTCGGCATTGCGCAAGGCGACGGCCATGATCGTCCCCTGCGGATTCACTCCGGGGGAGTCCGGCAGCAGACTGGCGTCGTTGACGTTGAGGTTGCGAAAGCCGGTGACCTTGCCGAACGAGTCGGTGGCGCACAGGTCGGGGTTCTCTCCCATCGGACAGCTGCTGAAGACGTGCACGGTCGACAGGCTCATCGCCGAAAGGGGCAGCGGCTGCGCCAGCCAGCCGCGACAGGCATCCGGTCCGAGCAGCGCCGGAAAGCCACGCAGCGCGGGGAAGACCTTCTTGGCCCCGGCAGCGAACAACAGCTCGCCGAGATGCGCCAGGCCGGCGCTGAGGTTGCAGCGGTCGGCCTCGCTCAAGCGATAATGGACCAATGCGCCGCGCAGCGATCCGGGAACGGTGCGAATCGTGCCGCGGTTCATGCCGCGCACCGCCGCATAGTAGAGCGCCATGTTCTGCCAATCATGCATCGCGCCGCTCTCGGCGGCCCAGTTGTCGGCGAGCAGCATCGCCAGAAAGCCGGGCGTGAATACCGCGCCGCCGATGGTGAGGTTCGGCCAGAACTCCTTGACCTGATAGATCGGCAACACTTCGCGATCGGCGCCGATCGGCTCATCGAACAGCGCCGCAGCTTTGATCATCGGATGCAGGCGCAAGTTGTTGCCGACGTTGCGGGTGATACCGCTGCGCCGCAGCAAGGCGGCACTCTGCACCGCACCGCCGCAGACGAAGATCGAATCGGCGCGCAGGGTGGTGCGGGTCCGCTCGCCGCCACCGAGCAGCTCTAGGTCGACCGCCTCGACCCAACCGTCGCGATGGCGCAGTTGTACCGCCCTGCAGCTCGAGACCAGGCGTGCCCCGGCGGCCAAGGCTCGAGGAAGGAAGGTACGCTGCATCGACTGCTTGTTGCCGGGCGCGAAGGGACTGGCACTGAGATCGTGCTTCTGGCAGCGCGGCACTTCGGTGTACTGCCAGCCCATCCGTTGGATGCCGCGCCGGAACACCTCCGAGCTGCGGGGAATCGGCTGGTGGTCCAGGTACGACACCGACAGCTCGCGCTCGAGCTGAACGAAGTACGGCTCGAGAATCTCGGGGCTGAAGTCGCGCAGCTGCGCATCGGTCGCCCAGCGGTGGTAGCAGTCTGCCGGCAGGCGGTGCCAGAAGGCGCTGTTGACCTCGGTCGAGCCGCCGACGCAGCGTCCTTCGACGAAAGCGATGTTGTTGTTGCCGAGGATCGGGGTCAGCCCGCCGTCGCGATACAGCGAAGCGATCGCCCCGGGCGAGTGCGTCGTCACCGAGCTGGTGTCGAGCTGCGGCCCTTCTTCGAGGATCAGCACATCGAAGCCGCGCTCCGCCAGGATCGCCGCCGTAGCGGCGCCGCCGGCGCCGGAACCGATCACCAAGACCTCGGTGCGTGCCGGAATGCTCACCCGCGCCCCATACCGTATCCGCCTTGCGCACGGAACGGGGAGTGGCAGCCGCGCATGGAACGTCACGCTGCCAGGTGGTAAGCGGCGCGGCTTGAACCGGGGCGTGACATCGAAGAGCGACGGCAACGGTTGGGTGCTCGACGGGCTACTGCTGGTGCTGCTCTTCGTCGCAGCGCTGCACGCCTTTCACCACTACGCCGGCTCGTCGCCGATCGTCTGGGTCGACACCTTCAATGACGAGAAGGAGGTCGAGCGCTGCCTGACTCAGAGCTCGTGTACCTTCGTCGGCATGCAGACTTCCCTGCCCGGCCAATTTCACGCCGTCAGCTGGTTGAGCTGGCGCACCCTGCTCGCCTGGCTGGGCATCGGCAGCGACGGCACCCATCTCGTCCTGCAGCTCGCCGATGCGGCGATGGTGGTGCTGGTGTTCGTATTGGGACGGCAACTCGCCGGAGCACCGGCGGGATTGCTCGCGGTGCTGATCCTGATGCTCGGCATCGGCGAGTTTCCCATTCGTTCGACGGCGTTGTTCAACACCCGCCCGCTGCCCTTCCTGGGATCGGTGCTGCTGTTGTCGTGCACCGCTGCGGCGTTGCGCCCGACCGCGGCAACGCTGCTGATGGCGGCGGCGGTGGCGGCGATCCTGACCAACGTCCATCTCGCCTGCGTCATCAGCGCCGTCTCGGTTGTCGCCATCGCGCTGTTCGCCCCGGCGCGACGCCTGCGGCTGGCGCTGATCGCTGCGAGTGGCTTTGCCGCGGCGACGTTCCTGCTCGCGCCGCCTTCGTGGCTGACCAACTTCGCCAGCATCGGCAGTCGCGGCGGTAGTCACGGTGTCGTCTCTGCGCCGCCGCTCGACAATCCGCTGACACTATGGGCGTGGCTCGGCATCGCGATGTGGCTCGCTGCCTGGCTCGCCCGTACACCGGCGGTCGTGCTCTACCGCCGCCAAGCCGCCGGTGCGATCGCCTTGCTGCTGCCGTTCCTGCTCGCGTTCAGCGTCGCGCCGCTGGTCGGCATCGATGCCGGTACCAAGTACCTCGCCCATCTCAAAGCGCCAACGGCCTTGGCGGCGGCGTTGCCGCTGGGATGGCTCGCCGCGGCCGCGCTCGCGCGGGTGATGCCGGCAGCTCTGCATTCGTTGGCGGAGCGTGTTGGCTTGGTCTTCGTCGTTGCGCTGATCGCCTTTCCCGACCCGCGCTTGCCGAGCGCGGTCGGCGAGCGCGTGCCGACCATCGCTGATCTGAACGCGTTGCAGACGATACTGATGGCCGAGCGTGGTTGGCGATTGCCCGACGTTCTCGAGCGGCTGAAATCGCCGGATGCGATGCCAATCCTGACGGGCTTTTTGTTTCGTTCGGCGCAAGCAGCGCCGGCCGAGCCGGCGCTGCAATCGGATCTGGCAGCGACGGTCGCGCTGCTCGCGCCTGACGAGCTGCCACAGCCGCTGCCGGCGGACTGGCAAGTGGTGCGGCGGGGCACGGGCGCGGTGACGGTGCTGATTCTCGGGCCATCGCTGATCGATTGGAGCCGATTCGAAGTGTGTGGCGCCGACGGTGCCTGCCGGCAGTCGGACCTGCGTCTCGCTGCTCAGGGAGAAAGTTTGCAAGCACCGCATCTACCGTTGCCGTGGCCGAAGCCCACCGGTCGACTGCGACTGAAGCTGCCTCTGCGCGCCGCGAGCGCCGGGGAATCGTATCAAG
>DASPMH010000871.1:0-2719 GCA_035627175.1 Terriglobales bacterium
CGAAGTTCAAAGTGCGCGGATACAATCGCTCCCCCAATGCGGGCGGCCGCGAGCGTATTACCGGCGATTCAAGCTCTGCCGTCTCTGTCTGCGGGACCTGGCGCGCAAGGGGCAGATCCCCGGGCTCACCAAGGCGAGCTGGTGAGGTGACGCATGGAATGACTGACCCCATTGCCGATCTTCTGACCCGCATCCGCAACGCCGGCCGTGCCCGCAAGGAGCAGGTCGATGTGCCGTACTCGACCATCAAGCAGAGCATCGTCGAGTTGCTGATTGCCGAGGGGTATCTCAGGGACTTCACCATCGTCGAGCAGGAAGGCCACAAGCAGCTGCGCGTCTCGCTGAAGTACGACCAGCGCAATCTGTCGGTGATCACCGGGATCAAGCGCGCCAGCCGCCCGAGCCTGCGTGTCTATGTCGGCTCGCAGGATATTCCCAAGGTCCGCAGCGGCCTCGGCGTCAGTATCGTCTCGACGCCGAAGGGCCTGCTCTCGGATCGCGAAGCGCGCCGCCAGAATGTCGGTGGCGAGCTGATCTGCACGGTCTGGTAAGGAAACATGTCTCGTATCGGAAAAATGCCCATCCCGGTTCCAGCGTCGGTCAAGGTGACCACCTCCGACGGCGTGGTGAACATCGAAGGCCCGAAGGGCAAGCTGCAGCATCCACTGCCTGCCGGGACCAGCATCGAGCTCGAGGGCTCGACGCTGCACGTCCGCCGGCAAGACGAGGAGCGCGGGACGCGCTCGGTGCATGGTTTGACCCGCCGAATTCTGTCGAACATGGTCAGCGGGGTCAGCACCGGGTTCACCCGCGTGCTCGAGATCAACGGCGTCGGCTATCGCGCCGACGTGCGCGGGCAGGTGATTCAGTTGAGCCTCGGCTACTCTCACCCGATCATCTTTCAGCTCCCCTCAGGGGTGCAGGCGAAGGTCGACAAGCAGACGGTGATCACGCTCGAGGGCTTCGATCGCCAACTGCTCGGCGAGGTCGCGGCGCAGATTCGCAAGCTCCGCCCACCCGAGCCGTACAAGGGCAAGGGCATCAAGTACGCGGAAGAGCGCTTGCGGCGCAAGGCGGGTAAGGCCGCCGGCGCGGGAGGTTGATCGAATGGCATTGGCAGATTCGCCGCTCAAGCGGCAGCGACGGCAGACCAGAGTGCGGCGACGGGTGCGTGGCAGCGATGCGCGGCCGCGTCTGTGTGTCTTCCGCAGCGGCAAGCACATCTATGTGCAAGTGATCTCGGATCAGACCGGGCATACCTTGGCTTCGGCCTCGACGCTGAACAGCACGGTTCGCCAGGAGCTCAAGAGCACCGGCAACAAGGAAGCTGCCAAACGCGTTGGCGCGATGATCGCCCAGCTCTGCCAAGAGCGTGGCATCCGTTCGGTGGTCTTCGACCGCAACGGTTTTCTCTACCACGGCCGCATCCAGGTGCTGGCCGACGCTGCCCGCGAAGCGGGTCTCGAGTTCTAAGGACAACATCTATATGGCATTTTCTCGGGCACGCGAGCGCGTCGAAGCGCAAGGGGATTTCAAAGAGAAGGTTGTCCAGATCAACCGAGTCGCCAAGGTCGTCAAAGGCGGCCGGCGCTTCAGCTTCAGCGCTCTGGTGATCGTCGGCGACAGCAACGGCCATGTCGGCTTCGGGCTCGGCAAGGCCAAGGAGGTCCCCGAAGCGATTCGCAAGGCGATCGACCGCGCCAAGAAGAGCCTGGTGACGGTGCCGGTGGTCGAAGGGACCATCCCCTACGAGATCGAAGGGCGCTACGGCGCCGGTCATGTGTTGTTGCGCCCGGCCGGAGAAGGCACGGGAGTCATTGCCGGCGGTGGCGTTCGCGCCGTGGTCGAGCTCGCCGGAGTGCGCAACGTGCTGACCAAGTGCATCGGTTCGAACAACCCGCACAACATGGTGAAGGCCGCCTTCGCCGCGCTGATCGGTTTGAAGGATCCTGAGTCGGTCGCATCCTTGCGCGGCAAACAGCTCGGCGAAATCAGAGGATGAGATGAGCGAACCGCGGATGCTCAAGATAACCCAGGTACGCAGCCAGATCGGCTGCAACGAACGGCAGCGCGCCACGCTACGCGCCCTTGGACTGACCGGTCTCGGTAAGTCGGCGAGGATCGTCGACAATGCCTGCACCCAGGGCCGGATCCGCTTGGTCGCCCATCTGATTGAAGTGAGAGATTGAGCATGGATTTGAGCAACCTGCAGCCCGCGCCGGGCTCGACCAAGAAGCGCAAGCGTCTCGGTCGCGGTCCCGGCTCCGGCAATGGCAAGACCGCCGGTCGCGGTCATAAAGGCCGCGGCGCCCGCTCCGGTGGCAATACCCCTCCGGGATACGAAGGCGGTCAGATGCCGCTGCAACGGCGCCTGCCCAAGCGCGGCTTTCACAATCCCTTCCGCCAGGAATACACCATCATCAACCTCGGCCAGCTCGACGAGCTGTTCGAAGCTGGCGCGGTCGTCGACCGTGCCGCGCTGCTCGAGCGCCACGTGATCCGCCGCAGTGCGCCGCCGATCAAGATTCTCGGTGACGGTGAGCTGTCGAAGGCGCTGACCGTGCGCGCCGACAAATTCAGCGCGACGGCCAAGGAACGGCTCGAGGCTGCCGGTGGAACCGCCGAGGTGATCGGGCGTGATTGAAGGTTTTCAGGGCGCATCCCGGGTTCCGGAGCTGCGCCGCCGACTGTTGTTCACGCTCGGTATGCTGGCGGTGTA
>DASPMH010000872.1:0-11275 GCA_035627175.1 Terriglobales bacterium
GTGCGCTCGGCGATCACCGATGCCGAGGGCGATTATCAGTTCTCCAATCTGATCGACTGCCTCTATCAGATCAGCGTGCACACTTCGGGCTGGAGCCGCGCCGCGACGGAGGTGTCGTTGCGCGGCTCCGACGTCATCACCGTGGATCTCAATCCGAGCTCGGCGCCGGCCGATGTCCCCATCGAGATCGTGCTTCCTGCCGGCGGCGGCTCGCACTTTACCCAGCTGACGACAGCCGGAGGGGCGGGGGCGATCCAACCGAACCGCGCGTTGCAGTACGCCCGCGATGCGGCGAACTACGACATCGATCGCCCACCGTTGAGTCCGCAGTCGCCAGGATTGGAGGATTCCAATGGATTCCTCGGCACCCGCAACCCCACCACCGGCTCGAACCTGATCGGCATCAACGGTCAGATCAACGGCCCGGCCGACAACGCCATGGCGCGCAAGGTTTACATCGCGATGGGAATGCCGGTGATCGGTACCAGCGTCTCAGGCAATACCCGCCTCTTCATCGGAGCAAACCCATGAAGACGAAGATAAGAACAACACGAAGACACGAAGGACACGAAGTAGGCGTATTGAGAATGGGCTTCTTCCTTAGTGTCCTTAGTGTCTTCGTGTTGATCATCCCTTCTCCGGTAGCCGCGGCAGTGCAGCGGAGCGCGCCTCAGCTCACTCCGCTATGGGCGAAGCTCGACGCCGCGAAAGACGCCTATCGGGGTGGTGGGTTCCCGATTGGCAAGAGCTACTCGCAGTCCGTCGCATCGTGGGAGCAGGACATCACCGCTCCGATTGATTACGGCCAGACTCCGCGTGAGATCTTCGAAGAGCTGGCGCTGTCGGAGAGCGGCTTCCGCCAGTACCTGAGCAACTCGGATATCGCCGCTGAAGCGACCGCTGGAATCCAAGAGGCAATCAACGAGCTAATCGCGGGCCAGACCCTGGTGGGCAACGATCTGTTGATTCGCGGGCTGCGAGCGCGGTTTCCGGGCGTTGCGTCGAATGTCGATGCGCAGCGGCCGGTGGAATTGCTCGCCGAGAGCGTCTCCGCGTTTCGCGCCGGCATCAATGACACGATCGAAGAGCTCAGGCTTCGCCCACTCGGGCTGCGCTCGCGCAAGCAACTAGGGGACAACGTCTCCTTCGATGAAATGGTCGAGAACAGCCCGCGAATGAGCGGGCAGGGCGAAGCGGTGTTCAACGAGTTCTATCGCTTCAGCAATCTCGCCTACCGCCATGCGCTAGCGGCAAACTCGCTCGGCCGGCGCAAGTTCTTCTACGAGAACACCAGCGAAGACGGTCGCAAGGACGCCGCGCGCGAGCTCAAGCGTTCGGCGCAGGCGACATATCTGAATACTGCGCTCCTGACCGCTCTACAGGACGACAGCGAGTTCAACCGCAACCGCGGCTACGAGCTCAAGCGCCAGGTGATCGAGGCTCAACGGACGTTCGACGACATTCAGTCCGGGTTCAATCCGCTCAAGTTGCTTGGTGACTTTGTGCCGCGTCAGCCGGTGGAGAGCTTCTTGCGGCTATTTAGCGACCTCGTCGCCACCGCCAGGACGGACGAGGATGCGTATCAGGACCGCCTCCGCAATTTCGATGTTAATCAGACTACCTTGAACAGCGAGCTTCTCAACCAACAAGAGAAGTACCTCGACGACATGGAATTGGTTACCGGAATTCCCTCGGCATTGGTCTCGAGCACTTTCGGCGCCCTTGAAGATGCAGAATCGCGCAGCCGTTACATTGTGGCCGCCGATCTTGCGATGGCCGACCAGACGAACGCCGGTCAATTGCGGCAGGCGCAACTGGCGATCGATCAAGCGGGCCTTGACGCTGTCGCAGCATATGAAGAGATGCGACAGATTCCAGAAAGGATTCGCATTGAGGAATCACGCAGTGGCCAGGTAGCCTCTCTGGTTACGCGCAATGGGATGAGCCTGTCGGCGAGTACATTGGCGATCGGAATGCTTCAAGCAGTGTCAGTGTCCCAGTCCGTTGCCGTCAGCGTCGGTGCGCAGATGGGAACCACTACAACGACGTCAGTATCGTTCAATCCGTATCAGCCGCACATTGCCGCCATCCAAGCGGGCCAGACTCTTTTACAGGCACTGCAAAGCGCAGCCATCGAAGGCATTAACTCGGCAGCGACCATAAAGGGCTTATTGCTTCAGCAAGCGACGGCCGCGATTGCAATCGAAAGGGCGGCTAATGCTCTGCGCGCACGACAAGCTGAACTCGAACAATTGAGGGCACGTCTGCAACGAACTGTTCGAAATTATGTGTCTGCGAGGCGCAATCTTAGCACTGCGTATTTTGCGGATCCCGCCTACCGCATGGAGGCCGACCTCGCAAAGGAAAATGCCGACAACAGCTTCGAGGCGGCGATGATCCAGGGGTATTTCACTGCCAAGGCACTGGAGTATGAGTGGGCCGAGCGCTTCGCCAACCCAGTTGAACGCATCGGGGTCGGCAACCCCGTCTCCATCGGCGAAGCGAACCAATTTGCGCCCTTCGTGGCCGCCGAGTCGGTATTTAGCTGCCGCTCGGTCGCCAACGGTGGCTCGCCGGCGCCCCGGCTCAATGACTTCCGCTCCGCACTTGCGGCCTGGGATCAGTTAATGCGTCAGCAGCGCGGCAACGAACAGCAGCCGGAGTTCGTCGAGATTCTGTCGCTCCGCAAGGATATCCTCGGCTACGTCGGCGGTGACGAGAACGTCAATCGCATCCTCTTCGCCGATTTCCTCAAAAGGAACCGCGTGCCGGGCCGTAACGCACTCAAGGACGATGTCTTAATCCCGTTTTCACTATCGATCGCCGACCAACGTCTGTTCCCCGCCGAGCCGAACCTCAAGCTGGTCAGCATGTCGCTCAACATCAAGAGCCGCCCGCCGCGCGTCGCCGCCGAGGCGGGCCGCAGCCGGCCCTTCCGGGTCGAAATGGTCATGCTCGACGAAGCGGTGTTGCGTACTTTCTTCGCCGACTACTCGCATAACCCGCCCGACGACGACCTGCTGGTGATCGACCTCGAAGAGGGCCGCTCTCTGTCAACCTCACCCTTTCGTGCCTTGATGCAGGCAACCCTCGACGGCACCCCGGCCGGCCTGCCGGCGAATGTTCAGCTGGCCAATTTGAGCCCGGCGGTGACTCGCTGGGTGATGCGCATCGACATGAGCAACGGCGAAAACGTCTACCTGATCCCCGAGTACATCGACGATATCGAGATGCGGATTACCTACAAATTTGGACGGCCGCGCAGCTTCACGTTTTGACCAACAGCAGCGCGTTTGGATCAACACGAAGGCACTAAGGGCACGAAGGGGATGATGACCGCGCGGTTACAGGGCGATTCTTTTGATGCCCTGCTTGATCAGTTCTACGTTGAAGTTGATCAGGAACCCCAATCGGTACCCCGTCAGCTTCAGGTAGGTCAGGACCTGCGCGGTGTGAACAGGCATCAACCTCTCGATCGCCTTGAGCTCGACAATGACCGATTCGCCGACCAGGAGATCGATACGAAAGCCTGCGTCGAGCTGGAGTCCGTCGTACATGACAGGCACTGCCACCTGACTGCGAACTCCGAGGCCGCTTTTCCGAAGCTCGTGCGCCAAGCAGATCTCATACACACTCTCCAGCAGTCCCGGCCCGAGCCGACGATGAACGGAATAAGCGGCATTCACTACGGCCGTCGCCACCCGTTCGATGCTCTCCGTAATCGCGTCCATCGAGATACAGCCAACTGGCGCGCCCAAAGTAAGTCAATCTTGTATCTGCTCTTCTTCGTGCCCTTAGTGTCTTCGTGTTTATCCCTCCTCCTCTGCCCACCCGCGAACGCCGCCGCCCCAGACAAATCAGGTGTAAAACCTCAGGTCCTGTCCCTCCCATCAGGTCCGGGTTCAATCGAAGGACTAGGAGGCTCGTTCGAGCCGCAGCTCAATACCGGTACCTCCGCCTATAACGTACCGCTGGCGGTGCCGCCCGGGCGCAACGACATGGAGCCGAAGCTCGCGCTGACCTACGACTCTGGGGCCGGCAACGGTCACTTCGGCCTTGGCTGGAAACTCCCGCTCGAGTCGATCCACCGCCAGTTCGACAAGGGTATTCCAAACTACGGCGGTGAAGATGTCTTCGTCTATTCCAACGGCGAAGAACTGGTCCCGCTCGCCGACGGCACCTGGCGCTGCGAGAACGAATCCGACTTCATGCGCTTCCGCCGCAACGGCGACGGCTGGGAGGTCACCGCGCGTAACGGCACCGTCTACCACCTCGGCTCGAGCGCCCACTCTCGAGTCGTCAACCCCGCTGCGGTCGGCTTACCGTTTGATCGAACCTTCCGCTGGCTGGTCGATGCCGTCGTCGATACCAACGGCAACCGCATCGACTACTTCTACGAGCGCAGCGACGACTCGCCCGGCGAGCTCTACCTCAGCGAGATCCGCTACAACCTCAATGGCAGTGCTTTTCAGTCCGTTGTTTTTGATTACGAAGAGCGCGCCGACGCGTTCAGCGACTACCGCGGCGGATTCCTGATCCGCACCGCCCGGCGTGGGGTCAGCGTCCGCATGCTGTCGCGCGGTGAATTGGTGCGCGAGTATCGGCTGTCGTACGAGAGCACCGCGTCGGAGGTATATGGTGATGGTGGTGCGCCGCCGGCTGGAGTCGAGCTCAAGACGTCATTGCTGACCAAGGTCGTGCAGTTCGATCGCAATGGACGGAATTATCTGCCGCCGCTGCGCTTCGGCTACACGCGCCTGCAAAGCGCCGCTGCCCCGGCATTGCGGCAGATGGCGAATGCGCCGTTGGCGCTGGTGCAACGCATAGTCAGCGGCAGTGCCGACCTGCTCGATGTCGACGGCGACGGGCTGCCCGACGTGCTCGACACGACCGATGCCCAGCACGTCTATTACCCGAATCTCGGCCGCGACCGTTTCGGCGCTGCGGGGATCATGGCTGTCGGCGGCGAACCGCTGGAGATCACCGGTGCTAGCCTGGGTCAGAACACCGCCGTGCTCGCCGACATGGAGGGCGACGGAATGTCCGACTTGCTGCGGGCGCCGGGCGACGTCGTCTATCGCAATCGCGGCGACGGCTCGTGGGCCGAAGGCGCAGCGTTCGAGAATTTCCCCTTCGCCGGACTCAACGGCCCGGACCTGCGCTGGATGGATGTCAACTTCGACAAGGCCACGGACGTGGTCGTCAGCCAGAGCGGCTCGCAGTGGCTGGTCTGTCGGAATCCGAACAAGCTCGACGTCGACCATCCCCCCTTCGGCAATTTCCCCGGGCCGGAAGACGTCTGGCACTCGCAGCGGCCCGGCCATGACCGCAACGCCAATGATGTCGGCTGCGGCCAGCCGGCGAGTAATCCGATCGTCCGCCCGCTCGAGGCCGGCAGTTGGTCGTGCCGCACGGTTGCCATGCCGTTTCCCGAGCACATCACCTTCGGCAACCCGGCGGTCCAGCTCGCGGACATGAACGGCGACCGCATCCAGGATGTGGTCGAGGTGCAGGTGGTCAGTACCAGCGAACGCTCCGTTCGCTACTGGCCCGGCAAGGGCAACCTGGAGTTCGACGATGCGACGGTAATTGCACCGGTGCCAGTCAGCATCGGCGCTGGGATCACCGATGCCAATCTGAAGCTGATCGACGTCAACTCCGACGGCCTCTCCGACCTGCTCGCGGTGGGCAACGGCTTCCTGCGTTTCTGGATCAATCTCGGCGGCGATAGCTGGAGCGAAGGCCACGATGTCGACGACCTGCCGCCGCTCGACGATGAAACGGCCCTGCGCTTCGCCGACATGAACGGCAGCGGCACCACCGATGTCGTCTGGATCCGCGCCTTCGGCGCCACCCCGGGCTGGTATTACCTCGACTTCTCTGGCCCGGCGCGTCCCAATCAGTTGAACCTCATCGACAACGGGCTCGGCCGGCGCATCGAGATCCAGTACGCCAGCTCGACAGACTACATGATTGCGGCCCGGGACGACGTTGACCCGCCCAATCCGTGGACCCTACTATCGCCTTCTCCATTTCAGGTAGTGAGCCGGGTGATTACCCGCCCGAGCCTGGAGCTCGACGGGCAACCCGGCGAGGACGCCTACGTCACCGAGTTCCTCTACCGCGACGCCTACTACGACGGCTACGAGAAGGAGTTCCGCGGCTTCGCCTTCGTCCGCAAGATGGAGCTCGGCGACAGCACCGCACCGACCCAACTGACGAGAATCTGGTTCCACACCGGCGCGCCCGACTGCGAGGACAACAACGTCGACGAGCGCAGCGAGAAGGGCGGGGTCGAGGAGGAGACGCTAAAGGGCAGGGTCCTGCGCCAGCAGATCGCCGACGGCAGCGACCTGCCGACCGCAGGCGCGATCGCGGCTGCGCTGCCGGACGACGGCTACCAAGCCGCTCCTGACATTGTCTTCAACACCGCGCAGAACATGTGGATCACCCGCCTGATCCACGCCACCAAGGGCGGCCGGCGAGCGATCGCCACGCTCGACGAGCGCAACGTCACCTTCGCCTTCGCCCGCCAATCCGACACCGAGTTGACCGAGCGCGGCCGCGGCGAGCCCAAGAACCTCCGCACCGTCACCGACTACGACCACTTCGGCAACCTGACCTTCCAAGGCGAAGAAGGGGCCCTCGAACGCACGGGCGACGAGCGCTACACGTTCAGCCAGTTCGCCCACAACACGACGAACTGGATCGTCGATAAAGCGGTGTCGCGCACGGTCCGTGCGGTTCCGACCGAGACCGGCGAGTTCGTGACCCGAGCCCGCTTCTACTACGACGGTCCGGCCTACCAAGGTTTGCCTCACGACGGTGCGGATTCTTCCGCTTGGGTGACCGTTGGCAATCTAACGCGCGAGGAATTGTTCGTCTCGGAGAACGAAGTCATCGACAGCAGCCGCAAGGCCTTCGACGAGCACGGCAACGTTGTGGGCATCATGGATCCGCTGGGCGATCCGCTCGCGGGCGCCAGCGCCGGTCACCTAACTGAAGTCGAGTACGATCCGGTGTTCCACACCTTTCCTGTGAAGGAGACGATCCACGTCGGCGACGGCAAGCCGGCGCTGGTGATGACCGCGGATTACGACCTCGGTTTCGGTACCGTCTCCAGCGCCCTTGATTTCAACGGGCACATCAGTCGCTTCCGATACGATTCGTTCGGCCGAGCGGTCAGTATTCAGAAGCCGCTGGATCCCGACGGCTCGCCGTCCCAGCAGTTCAGCTATCACATGAGCGATCCGTTCCGGGCGGTGATCTACGACTACGCGCCGGACGGCACTATGTCGTCGCGCTTTACTGTCGCGCCGAGCTTTACTGTCACCCTCGACCGGGAGGAGATCGGCAAGCCCGGTGCGATCGAGGTGCGGCAGTACACCGATGGCATGGGGCGCTCGCTCGCAACTATCCAAGAGGGCGAGGCCGGCTTCATCGCCAAGGACGCGGTTCTCTTCAACGCCCGCGGAACGGCGCGGCGCCGCTACCAGCCGTTCGATACGGGCTCGGCCGACTATAGCCTCGGGTTCGCAAACTACTTCACCGACATGGAGCACGACGCCAGCGGACGTCAGGTCCGAGTGGTACATCCGCCTGAAAAGGAATCTTGCGGCGGCAGTGGCTGCCGGTCGTCCGTCACTACCTTGTTCGAGCCGCTGCGTAAGACCGTGATCGACGAGAACGGCAACGAGATGTCCTATGTCACCGACGGTCTGAAGCCGTTGGACGACGAGGGCGAGCGCCTGGTCGAGGTCCAGGAAGAGAACGGCGGCGACCGCTACCTCACCTTCTACGATTACAACCCCGCGAACAGTCTGACCCGGATCGAGGATTCTCAGCAGAACGTCACCGTGTTCGCGTACGACGGGTTGCAACGGAAGGTGTTTGCGAACCACCCGGACAGGGGCGTGATCAGCTACGATTACGATGCGGCCTCGAATGTGAAGGAAACCGTCGACGCCAATCTCCGCCGCATTACCTACGACTACGATGGACTGAACCGGTTGGTAGCCGAGGATTACGACGACGACCATCCGCAGTATCCATTCAGTGCCCACCGCAGCCCAGACGTAACCTACACCTACGACCTTCCGATCGGCCCGATTGAGCTGGGCGACGGAACCTCGGTAACTCAGACCAACACGCGCGGCTTTCTGACGTCTGTGACTGATCTATCGGGCGGCGAGTTCACCTCCTATGACGCGCGCGGCCGGATCTCATGGACAGTGAAGGCGCTTCATGATCCCGAGCTCGGAATCGACGTGCCCTACAGAACGGCCCTGTCGTACGACGCCAAGGATCGAGTCCGCGAGCTGATCTATCCCGATGGCGACCGGCTACTTTACGAGTACAACGCGCGCGGCCTGGTAGAGCGGGTCGTCGGCGGTCCGACCGGCGCGATCATCGAGAACATTGACTACTTGCCGTCGGGGCAGCTCGATCGCTGTGCCTACGGCAATGGTGTCGAAACGACCTACGGCTATGACCCTCGCTTGCGAATGGGCTCCTTGCGCACCCAACGCGCCCCGGGCGATGACCTGCTGCACTACGACTACAGCATCGATCCCGCCTCCAACATCTTGCGCATCGACGATCTCCGTCCGCTCGATGCCCTTGGCGGCGCTGCCGTACGCAACACCCAGGTGTTTCAGTACGATGACCTCTATCGCCTGACGCAAGTCGAGTATCTGAACGGCGGCACAGCCACGGGATCGATCCAGTACTCCTACGATCGCATCGGCAACATGCTGTCCCAGACCTCGAACATCCCCCATATCGAAAGAGGCCGTTCGGTGACCTCGCTGGGGACGATGACCTACGGCGCCACGGCGGGCCGGAGCGGCCGAATCGGTAGAGCCGCCGGTGAACTGCCGGGACCGCATGCGCTGACGACCACCAGCGCCGGATCCGCTCTCGAGTACGACGACAACGGCAACGTCACCGAGCTCGACGGCACCACGCTGACTTACGATTTCAAAGACCGAATCGTGGTCGCCGAGTCGGATGAGATGCGAGCGGAATACGTCTACGACTACACCGACCGCCGCGTGATCAAGAAGGTCCAGCAGAAGGCGACACCACTCAATCCGCGCCCGCCACCGCCGGAGGTTACAACTTACGTTGACCGCCTCTTCGAGGTCCGCGAGCACAGCCAGCCGGTAAAATACGTCTTCAACAGCGAGACCCGGGTCGCGCGGGTCACTGGTTCCCTCGACGCGAGCACCCAGCGCGTCCAGCGCCTGAAACTGCTACCTGGCTGGAATCTCGTCGCACTAGCGCTCGAAACCGACGACGTCTCCAACCAGCTGCTGGCCGCCGAACCGCAGATCTCATCGGTCTACCGATGGGACGCCGCTGAGCATGGTTACGCACCAGTTGCCGCATCCGAGGACCTACCAGCGGGAAGCGTCCTATGGATTCGGTCAGATGCAGCCGCGGTGATCCCCCTGCGGGGGTTCGACATAGGCCGCTCACCGCCGCAGCTAAGCGGTGGCGGCTATTTCGGCGTCCCAAGTCTTGATGCCCTCCGTGTGTTTGAAACGCTCCTGAGCAAGCCACCCGTCTGGACTTTCAGCGCCGCCACTCAGGAATGGGACCTGTCCGGAATAGACTCGCTGCCTAGCGCCATTGAAGACCCGTACGATTATCTGCCTCCAGGGGGGGCATTCTTCGTAAACCCAGGCTGGGTCGATACGCCGCAAGCCGTACCACCCGCAGATTCCATCCAATATTACCACCAGGATCACCTCGGCTCATCGAACATAGTCTCCAACGCGGCAGCGGCTTTTACCGAAGAAGCCACCTTCTACCCGTTTGGCCATCCACGCATCATCCGGCAGGCACCGGGGATGCGAGAAATCACGCGAGGCAACTATCGTTTCAGCCAAAAGGAATTCGATCGAGAGTCCGGACTGCAGAACTTTGAGGCGCGAACGTTGATCGCCAACCTCGGCCGCTTTTCCTCAGTAGACGCCGCTACTAGCGATCCACAATTGGTACGCGACCCGCTGTTATTAAACCCTTATGCGTACGTACGAAACCGTCCCGTGGTTCGCATAGACCCGTCCGGCAATCTGGACCGAGATGCTGTGAGGGCGGGGCTAATGATAGCGGGGGCGGGGGTGGCCTCTTTTGCCATAGGAATTGTTGGAATTGCCACTGCGACAGTAGGGACAGCGACTGTCGTGGGGATTCCTTTGGCTGTGGCTTCGGCGTCCATTTCTGTGGGAGCGCTCTCGGTGGGCATCGTGGGGATCGTTTCTGGTTTAACGCTTGCTTCCGCTGGCGTTGCCGCTTCTCCTGGCGGTGCCGATGCAAAAAATCTGATCAAAAGTGCGGGAGACCTTGAGAAAGCGTTAGAGTTTCCGCAGCGAATCTTAAACCCGGCAGCAGGCGGGGCCTGGGCAACAGGGAAAGCCGTGGAATACGCTAGTGGCTCGGAAACTGCGGGCAAGGTGACTGAGAGCGTCTTGAATCTCGGTACGGGCGTAACGGGGAAGTATTCAGCCGCATACGAATTCTTAAAAGCGCCGACTAACCTAACCAAGGTAAGTTCAGCCATGGGTGTAGCGCAAGGCGCTTATGACACAACCAAATCAGTTATCGATCTCGGCAAAAGCATGAATGAGAAGAAGTAGTGTTATGTTGAGATGTCCCTATAAGAGCCCTCCTGGGGCGATGCTCGCTGTGACGGTCGACGCACGAAGAAAAGAAGGAATGACGCGTCCATGCCGTGTCGATCTCGATTCCGGCCTACGGGGCTAGTGCTTTGTAGGGAGACACGACGGCACAAAGGCACGAAGAAGACAAGAATGACGATTGGATTGGATTGGGAGATGGGACGAACGCGGGGCGGAGGGGCTTCGTGCCCTTGGTGCGTTCGTGTTGCGCTTCCGTCTCAAGGAGGGACGCAAAATGAAATGCATCACCTCATTATTCGATTATTCGCAACGACGCTGCTCACCGCCTGGACCGCCGAGGCCCTGACCCAACCGGCGCGGCTGATGCCGTTCCACTGGTCGGGGCCAATGATCAGCCGCTCGCTGACGGGGTATACCCGATGACTTTCCGATTGGACGACACCGCCAGCGGCGGGACGCCGTGCTGGACCGAGGTCCACTCGACCGCCAGCGTCAGCCGAGAGTCGTAGGATAAACACCAAGACACGAAGGGCACGAAGAAGAACAGAATGAAGCTTGAACCTGAGAGACTGACGGACGGGGAGTGGCGGGGCTTAGTGCCCTTAGTGTCTTCGTGTTGCCGTCTTTCC
>DASPMH010000873.1:0-5650 GCA_035627175.1 Terriglobales bacterium
GTGCGCTCGACCTCGGCGATGTGCTGCGGTGTTTTCATGTCGATGAAATCGATGACGATCAGGCCGCCGACGTCGCGCAGCCGGAGCTGGCGGGCGATCTCGAGCGCCGCCTCGCGATTGGTGCGAAAGGCGGTCTCTTCCTGATTGCTGCCGCGGGTCGAGCGGCCGGAATTGACGTCGATCGCGGTCAGCGCCTCGGTTCCGTCGAGCACGATGCTGCCGCCGGACTTGAGCGGAACGCGGCGCTTGTAGATCGATTCGATCTGATTCTCGACATTGAACTGCGAGAAGATCGGCTGGTGTCCGGCGTAGAGCCGCAACACGTTTTCCTTGCCCGGCATCACCTCGCGCAGGAAGGCACGAGCGCGCTCGTAGACTTCCTCGTTGTCGACGTAGATCTCGTCGATGTCCGGAGTGAAGTAGTCGCGGATGTTGCGCAGCACCAGATCGTGCTCGCGGTAGACCAACGCCGGCGCCCGCTTCGATGAGGCGGTCTGTTGGATGCTCTCCCAGAGACGTTGCAGATAGGACAGGTCGCGCTGCAGCTCGGGGAAGCTCTGGTCGAGCCCGGCGGCGGTGCGGACGATGATGCCGAAACCGGGCGGCGGCTGCAGGCGCTCGATCAGATCGCGGATGCGCTGGCGATCGTCACCTTCGATGCGTCGCGAGATGCCGGCGTCCTCCGAGCCCGGCAAGAGCACCAAGTATCGGCCCGGCAGCGAATAGAAGGTGCTCAGTGTCGGCGGCTTATTGGCGAATTCTTCCTTGACGATCTGTACCAGGATCTCATCCCCGGGCTTGAGGATGTCCTGTATGCGCACCGAGCGGCGGCGGCCGTTGGCCGGCGGTTCTTCCGGCTCGGCGGGCAGCGGATTGGCAAGATTGCGAAAGCAGATTTCATCGAGCGGCAGGAATGCGTTGCGCTCGGCACCGATATCGACAAAGGCGGCTTCGAGCGCCGGATGGATGCGGTGAATGACGCCGCGGTAGATGTTGCCTTTGAGATGTTCGCGACTGAACGATTCGATTTCGAAAGAGGAGAGCACTCCGTCGGTAACGATTCCCACCCGGCTCTCTTCGGCGTGGGTCACATTGATGAGCATGATCTTCGGCATACGCGGATAACCTTCCAGCCCCTCCCCGCAATCTCGCGCAAGAAGTGTAGCGCCCACGTAATACGGCTCACAGGCCGACGGTGCAACTCCAATCCCCCTGATTTGCCTGGCAACGGGCGTTCCGATACGTACATCGGATGCGTATCCTCGAGCGGATCGGCAGCGGTGCGCCGGTCTTTTCCTTCGAGTTTTTCCCGCCCAAGACAGTCCAGGGTGAAGAGGCTCTCTACCGTACCATCGATCGCTTGCGACCGCTGCAACCGGATTTCGTTTCGGTGACTTACGGCGCCGGCGGCAGTACCCGAACCAAGACGATCGAGCTGGTCTCACGGATCAAGCACGAGCTCGGCATCGAAGCGATGGCACATATCACCTGCGTCGGTGCCAGCCGCGATCAGATCGCGACCGTGCTCGACGAGCTGCGCTCCGCCGGCATCGAGAACGTGCTGCCGCTGCGTGGCGATCCACCGCGCGACCAGCCCGGCTTCGAACGACCCGAGAACGGCTTCGGCTACGCCAGCGAGCTGGTGCAATTCATCCGCGAGCGCAACGACCCTTTCTGTCTCGGCGCCGCCTGCTACCCCGAAGGTCATGTCGAGTGCGTCGATCGCGAGCTCGACTTGACCCATCTCCAGCAGAAGGTCGAGGCCGGTGTCGACTTCCTGATCACCCAGCTGTTCTTCGACAACGCCGATTATTTCGAGTTCGTCGCCCGCGCCCGCGCCCGCGGCATCGAGCTGCCGATCGTCGCCGGCATCATGCCGATCACCAATGTTGCCCAGATTCAGCGCTTCACCTCGATGTGCGGCGCGACCATCCCGGCGGAGCTGCAGCAACGCCTGGAAGCGGTGCGGGACGACGAAGATGCGGTGCGTGAGATCGGCGTCAGCCACGCCACCGCGCAATGTGTCGAGCTACTCGAGGGCGGCGCGCCCGGCATCCACTTCTATACGCTCAATCAATCGATCGCGACGCGAGCCATCCTGGAGCGGCTGCGGCGGGGCTGAGTTGGCGACGATCATCACCTTCACTCCACTCGCCGCGCCGACCCACAGCCTGGTCAAGGGGCGCGGCCGGGTGCTGTCGCACCGCTGTGAGGACGTCTCCGGCCACCGCCACCAGCAGCGCTTGCCGCTCGGCAGCGTCGGCGGCGTGCTCTACCTCGACGCACTCTGCCTTTACTGCGGCAAGCACTTCGTCTGGGTCGAGGACGAGGACAACCCCGCGATGAAAGATCAGGGTCGAAAATCCTGATTTGCCCCTGATCAGGCCGGAAACGGCCGTTTACTTACAAAATTGTTGTTGACAGCAATTCGGGCCCTGGGCTAGGGAACGACCCGCCTTGGTATCATTTAGTATTTGTTCCACCGGTCTCTGAGGGAGGAGGGTCACATGTCCGTCAGAAAACTGCTGAGCGCGTTGCAGGCCACACTGGCCGCGCTCGCAATGCTGGCATTCACCGCGATGCCATCGATTGCGCAACACAAGCCCCACAAGTCGCATGCTCCGCACAAGCCGCATGCGCCTCACCTCGAGCCGTCCTCGCGACCGCCCGCCCACGCCAATAAGCCACACAAGCCACACAAACCGCATGTCTCGCCGGAGCGGCCGGAAAGTCCGAAGGACAATCCCAACGCGCCGCGCAACCCGCACAAGCCTCACAAGCCCCGCGTCGATCCCGGCGACCCGGGCGATCCCGGCGATCCCAAGGACAATCCCAACGCGCCGCGCAACCCGCACAAGCCTCACAAGCCGCACGTCGATCCAGGTGATCCCGGCGATCCTGGGGATCCTGGCGACCCGCAAGACAATCCCAACGCGCCACGTAACCCGCACAAGCCCCATAAGCCTCGCGTCGACCCGGGCGATCCTGGTGATCCCGGCGATCCGCAGGACAACCCGAATGCGCCGCGCAATCCCCATAAGCCCCACAAGCCTCGCGTCGATCCGGGCGACCCGGGTGATCCGGGCGACCCGCAGGACAACCCGAATGCGCCGCGCAATCCACACAAGCCTCACAAGCCCCGTATCGATCCGGGCGACCCGGGTGATCCTGGCGATCCGCAGGACAATCCCAATGTCCCGCGCAACCCGCACAAGCCTCACAAGCCCCGCATCGATCCCGGCAGCCCGGCCGATCCTGGAGACCCGGGCGACCCGCGGGACAATCCGCACGCGCCACGCAATCCGCACAAGCCTCACAAGCCATAACGGCTAGCCGCCCGCCGCGGGCAACAGCTTCAGAGCCGACCTCCTTCACGGGGGGTCGGCTCTTTTTTTGGCTGATCGCCAGGAGCTCCGATGACCTACGCTCGTACCCTCGCACGTCAAAATATCGCTGCCTTGGCGCTGGCTGGTGCACTCGCACCGGCCACTGCCGCCGCAATGACAATCGAAGACTCGATAGGGGTCGCGCTGCAGGTCGACCCGGTGGTGCGGAGCCATGAGACTCGAAAAGAGACCGCCGCGCTCGAGCTGCGCCGCAGCCGGCGCTGGCTGCCGTCGAATCCTTACGTCAACACGTCCGTCTCATCCTCGACCTTCGAGCGCACCAGCGGCGGCGATGAGCTCGCGCCCGAGACCGAGCGAGCCGGCCCGGCCTTCACCTTCTTTCTCGAGCAGCAATTCGATCTCGCCGGACAGCGGTCGATCCGCATCGAGAGCGCCGAGCTGGCAGCCAATATCGCCGAGCTCAATCGCTTGCATGCCCGCAACAATCTCGCCGCCAGGGTGAAAACCGCTTTTACCGTCGCGCTGATGCGTCGCGAGATCAGCCGGCTCGAACAGGAGACCTTTCACTGGGAGGGCCAGGCGATGGAGGCGTGGGAGCAGGATCCCCGCCGGTCGCTTGCGGTTGATGTCGGCCGGACCAATGCGGAGACGAGGTTGTGGCGAGCCCGGCGCGCCCGACAGTACGTCTCGCGCGCCTATGCCAAGGCGCTCGCCGAGCTACGCAACCTGCTGCGGCTGCCGGCCGATACCGCGATCGAGCTCGAAGGAACACTACCCTACGACTTCGAGCCCCCAGCGGAGGTCGAATCGCTGATCGCACGAGGACGCTCCCAGCGCGCCGACCTGCAGGCCCAGAGTCTTCTGGCGCAATGGTCGGAGCTGCAAGTGAAGTTGGCTCGCCGCAACATCGTGCCGACCATCGCCCTTTCCGGGTTCGTCTCACACGAGGATGGCGAGCAGCAATTCGGTGGCGGTATCGGCTTTCCTCTGCCGATCTTCGATCACCCCGGCTACGAGATCCGCTCGGCGACGATCGATCTCGACAAGACGCGCGCAGAGCTTGCGGCGGCCGAGCAGCGGGTGGCGACGGAGATTCGGGCCGCGCATGCCGATCTGCTTGCCGAGAGTGAGGACGGGCGAATCTTGCGGGACGAGATACTGCCGCGCCTACGCCGCATCGCGGCTGGCCGCGACCAGCTCTTCGACGCCGGCCAAGGCGGCAGCGCCGAGATCATCAACGCCGAGCTCGAAGTAGTCGAGGCGCGGCGCGACCTCGTCGATGCCGCCGCGGATTACGCCGTCGCGCGCATCGAGTTGGAACGCGTGGTCGCCGCGCCGCTATCGGCGCCAATTGAGCAATCAGGCCCGGCGGCGGCGGACCAGCAGAACAGCGGCACCGGCGACTAGCAGCCACACCGGCATATCGTTGCTCGGCCCGGCGATGATGTTACAGCCGCCGTCGGCCTCACCGCGGATCTCGTTGCCACTCGGCCCCGGCGTCGGCGTCGATTCGACCAAGCGCACCACCGTGCCGGCGGCGACGGCAAACGGTAGGCCGAACTCTTCCTGGAGGTCGAGCACCGGGCTGCTGCGGCGGCGGGTGAAGCGCAACGAGCGACCGAAGACCTCGACCACACCCTGAACCGGCAAGGTTCGCGGGTCGGAGGTGAGGCGAAGCTTATTCGCTCCAGCCGGAGCGTCGATCGCGGTGGTAGCGAACTGACCGAACTCCGGAGTGTTGGTCGGAGCCGGTGTGTTGGTATCGACTGGCACGAAGGTCGAGGTCGGCAGCGGCGTATTCGTAGGGAACGGCGAAGTCGGCCCTGGGGTGCTGGTGAAAATCGGCGTGGAAACTGGCCGGGTTGCCGTGGGCACCGCGGTCGGTTGCGTTGGCGTCGACGGCGCGGTCGTCGGGGTTGCGGCCGACAGGCACGAGCAGGTACCGCCGCCGGGGCAGTCGTTGGTGTTGACGCAGGTGAACGCGTCGAAGTCGCCGCCCTCACAGAAGCACCCCGTCGAGGTGCACGAGCCGTTGCGGCACTGGGAGTTGTTGGAGCAGGAGAAGCCTTGATCCATGCCACCGACGCAGACTCTCGCGGTGCCGACACAGGCGTCGCCCTCGGGGCAGTTGAGAGCGACATCGCAGCACAATCCGGCGGTGACGCCGCTGGCGCAGGTACCGAAGGTCTGATCGATCTGGCAGCGCACGGCGTTGCTGCATTCGCCGGACGGGCAATCGCAGATGAAGCCGTCGGAGCAGACGCCCTGAGCGATGACACAGACGCCACCGGGGCAATCGTCGA
>DASPMH010000874.1:0-2499 GCA_035627175.1 Terriglobales bacterium
CGTAAAGTTCACCGTCGACGGCGCGGCAATCACCACGACCGCGACGGCGGACGCCAACGGGGCTTGGTCGTTCACGCCGACAGGGCTCTCTGACGGCCAGCATACGATCGTCGCTAGCCAAACCGATGCCGCCGGCAACATCGGCTCAAGCACGCTCGCGTTCACGCTGGACACCGCGGCCGGCACGTTGACCGAGAGGCTCGCCAACGACACCGGCTCGTCGGCGACCGACAAGATCACGTCGAGCGCCACGCTCGCCGGCACGGCCACGCCCGGTGCGGTGATCAAGTTCACGGTCGACGGCGCACCCATCACCGCGACCGTGACCGCCGATGCCAGCGGCAACTGGACGTTCACTCCGACCGGCCTCGCCGACGGTAAGCATACAGTAGTGGCGAGTCAGACCGACCAAGCTGGCAACGCCACCTCGAGCACGCTCACCTTCACGCTCGACACCGCAGCACCCGTGGTGACCGCATCGACGGTGGCGGAGTTGGCGGTGGCCGCGCCTGCCGGCGCAAGCGCGGCGGCTTCGGGCCCGACGCTCGCGGGTACAGCCGATGCCAACAGCATGGTGAGCATCAAGGTCGACAGTGGCACCTTCAGCGGCACCACGACCGCTGACGCCAGCGGCAACTGGGTCTACGCGCCGACCGGATTGGCGGCCGGCAACCATACCCTTGTCGCGAGCCAGACCGACCTCGCCGGCAACACCGGCTCAGCCTCGGTCAGCGTCTTCGTAAGCGGCGGTGCGACCCCGCCGCCGCCGTCGAGTACGGCACCTGTGTTCACCGGCGGCAGCTACGCCAACGGCCAGCTCACGGTGACCGGGACAACTCCCGCGCCAAATTCGACAGTGTGGATCTACGACGGCGGCAGCTGGGCCGGCGCGGTGACAAGCGACGCCACCGGCAGGTTCTCCTTCATGGCACCAGCCGCCAGCGGCTCGAGCCACAGCTTTGGCGCGATTGCCGTCGACACGGTGGGCAACTACACCAAGACGTCGTCGTCGTTCGCCTACACGGCTTCGGCGTCGGGCTCGACCTTGCCGCCGTCCGGCCCGAACGGCCTACCGATTGTGACTGAGAAGTTGGTGAGCGACACCGGCGCCTCGTCGACCGACGCCATCACAGCGAACGCGGCCCTCACTGGCACCGCGGACCCGAACGCCGTCGTACACTTTACGGTCGACGGCACGCCGATAGCCGCAACGACGACCGCCGACGCCAGCGGTAAGTGGTCCTTCACCCCCACCGGTCTCAGCGATGGCTTCCATACGGTGGTCGCCAGCGTGACCAACGCGGCAGGAGAAACCGGTGCCGCCACGATCGGCTTCACCTACAACGCGAATGCGCCGATGCCGATCTTTACGGGCGAGACGCTGTCGAACGGAATGGTGACTCTCATCGGCACCACCGGCAGGGCGGGTGATCAAGTGTCGATCTATGACGGTAACAGCTGGGCGGGGTTCGCCACGACCGGCGCCGATGGCACCTTCAGCTTCACGAGCAATGCATCGAACACCGTTCATTCGTACGGTGCCAATGCGACCGGGTCGATGGGCGAAGGCAAGGGTACCGGCAAGGCGCTTCTCGGCAGCACCGCGGCCGATACTCTGGTCGGCACTACGGGCAACGACGTGGTCAGCGGCAACGGCGGCAACGACGGCATTACCGGCGGGCTCGGCGCAGACAAGCTGACCGGCGGTACCGGCAACGACACGTTCACCTACACCACTACCAGCCAATCGACCGCAGCCGTATCGGACATCATCACTGACTTCCAGCACGGTGCCGACAAGATAGACTTTGCGGCGATCGCCGGAATCAATCCGAGCAACGGGATGCCCGCTTTCCAAGGCTATCTGACGGGCACCGGCAGCCAGACGCTCAACGCCCACAGCGTTGCCGTCATGGAAGTGGGTGGCAACACCCAGGTCCTGGTCAACACCGGTGATACCGCGCAGACAGTCGACGCTACCGACATGCATGCTGCCGACATGAGAATCACGCTGACCGGCGTGAACCTCGGCATCACCGGGAGTGACTTCCACCACAACTAGCCCCAACGTCCGCGATAGACAGCGCGGAGGGGGTTGCGCGAAATCCACGAGATGGACTTCGATTCAACGACGGCGCGACGGTCCGACCAGTCTTGATCCGTCGCGTCGCGGCCAGCCCTTGCTTGTTGTCGGCCGCTTGATCCGGGCGCTCTTTGCTGAAAGGGTCCCGTCGCCGCTGGGGAATCCGCCGCACGCCGCCCCCGGTTGCGTCGATCCGGCTTGTGCGAGGGAAGCGCCGCATGCGCGATAAACTGTTTGACGCCATCGCCGCCGAGATTGGACGCCAGGCCGCGGCGACGCATGCGTGGTACCGGCCGCCGCGTGGAGCGGAGCCGCCCGCTGGCTATGACCAGGCCAAGGAGGGGCCTTGGATACCGTCTGACATGGTATCCTATCACGGCCGTCTCGATCTCGAGGCCCTGTGCCGCGCGATCCGG
>DASPMH010000875.1:0-4156 GCA_035627175.1 Terriglobales bacterium
TCGCCGGCTGCGACGACTCCGGCAATATCGATCGCCCGACTCCGGTTCCGACGCTGCCCTCGACGGCGACGCCGACGCAAATCGTGCCGACGGCCGTGCCTTCGGCGACGCCGACGGAAGATCTCGCCACCGCGACGCCGACGGGTGATGTGCCGACCGCTACCGAGACGATTGCCGAGCCGACGGCGACCGAGGTGCCGCCGACGCCGACGGACGGGGTGCCGACGGCGACCGAGACCATCGCTGAGCCGACGGCGACCGAGACCGACACTCCGCCGCCGACGTTCACCGCGACCGCAACCCCGACCGGCGTACAGGTCGACGTCGGCCGCGGCGTAGCGACGGCGCCAGGCTCCGTGTTCGTCGACATCACTCTGTCTGCAGGCGACGCTGGCGTCGGCGGTGTGCAGAACGATCTGCTGTTCGACAACACCGTGATCAACCTGGCGCAGGCGTCGCGCTGCCGCATCAATCCGGCGATCGGCGACAACGAGCCCGGTTGCAACCAAGATCCGCCGACGGCGCCGTGCAAGACGCTCAGCCGCAGCCTGGCAGTGTGCGGCAGCCAGCCCAATCCGCCGGGATGTCCCGAGGGCGCGGGCGCCAACATCAGCCGCTTCCGCGCCATCATCGCGGCGACGGCGGTGCCCAACAACAACACTATTCCTAGCGGCGTGCTCTATACCTGTGAGTTCACCGTCGACGAGCTGGCCGAGCTGCCGGTGCTGATCGGCAACTCCAACGTCGTCGCCTCGGCGCCGGGCGGCGACCGTCTCGATCAAGTCGGCGGAAGCGATGGCGCGATCACCGTCGGCGCGCGGGTGGCGCTGGCAGCCTCGGCCGGCGCGACCGATTTGGTATTGCAGGCTGCCGACGCGGCGGCGTTGCCGGCATCGGGTGTCGCCGACATCGCCGGGCAGATCGTCGCCTTCACTCGCGCCGAGAACGTGCTGCTGCTCGCCGCGCCGCTGGCGCAGGCGATCGCCGCCGGCGAGGTGGTGGTGCTGGCGACGCCGGAGCCCACCGCGACACCGTCCGCGACAGAGACACCGACGATTGCCGATACTGCGACGCCGACGCTGCCGCCGACGGCGACGACGACTGAGACGATCGGTATGCCGACCCCAAGCTCGACGGCGACGCTTCCGCCCGAGCCGACGGCGACCGCAACCGCCGAAGGGACGGCCACCGTCGCGGCGACTGCAACCGCGACCGGCGAGGCTACGGCAACCGTTGAAGCGACCGCGACCATCGAAATGACGGCAACGGCCGTGGTCGCGACGGCGACGCCTTCGGAGACCGCCACCGCGATGGCTACCGCGACGGCGGAAGCGAGTCCGACGACGACGGCGGAAGCGACTGCGACGGTCGAAGCGACGGCGACCGCCGAAGCAACTGCGACCACGACCATCCCGGCGACGGCCACGGCCACCACTGAGGCGACGCCGACCGCGACGGCCGAAGAGACCTCGGCAGCGACCGCGACCGAAACGCCGGAGGCGAGCGCGACGGCAGAGGCGAGTGCGACAGCGACGACGGAGCCGACCGCTACCCCGACGGTCGAGCCGACCGCTACGGCGACGGTCGAGCCGACGGTGACCGCGACCAGCACCGCCACTGCGGAAGCAACTGCTTCGGAGACGGCGACCGCGACCCCTACCATCTGACGGGGCTGCCCCCTCCCTAGCCCGGAGGGGGCCCTCCGCGTCAGCGATCCGAGAGAATCGCCGCCGCGGCGTTCTTGCCGCAAGCCCCGATCACTCCACCGCCGGGATGGGCCCCGGATCCGCACAGGTAGAGGCCGCTCAGCGGTGTGCGGTAGTTGCTCCAATTCGGCACTGGGCGCATCGAGGCGAGCCGGTCCGGTGTCATCGCACCGTGGAAAATGTTGCCGCCGGTGAGCGCGAAGATCCGCTCGAGATCCGGCGGCGCGAGCACCTCGAGGTGCAGGATCGAGTCGCGAAATCCCGGCGCGACCTCTTCGACCAGGGCGAGAATGCGGTCGCGCGCCAGGTCGCGGCGGCGCGGCCAGCCGGGGTCGGACATCGCCTTCGCCGGCGCATACTGCGCGAAGATCGAGGCAACGTACTTCCCCTCCGGTGCCAGCGTCGGATCGAGCACCGAGGGGATCGTCATCTCCACCACCGGCCGTTGCGACACCTCACCCTGGTCCGCCTCGCGGAACGCCGTCACGATCGCCTCGGTCGTCTCCGAGCCGACGTGGATCGTCCCGGTCAGCGGCGGCGGCGCCTTGACGTCGCGCACCTGAAACTGCGGCAAGCGGTCGAGGGCGAGGTTCATCTTGAACACCGGGCTGCGGTAATCGATTTGGCCGAGCGCGCGCAGGAACTCGCGGGGCAACACGCCATCCGGAACCAGACGCCCGAAGGTGACCGCCGGATCGGCACACGACGCGACTACCTCGGCGCGGAGCTCTTCACCGCTCTCCAACACCACTCCGGCGGCTCGTCCTTGGCGGACCACGATCTGAGCGACCGGCGCGGCGCTGCGCACCAGCGCTCCCGCACCCTGTGCCGCCGCGGCGATCGCCGTTGATAGCTGCCCCATCCCTCCTTGAACGTACGCCCAGACGCCACGGTGGCCGGTGACCGACCCCATGACGTGGTGGAACAGCACGTAGCCGGTGCCCGGCGACGCCGGCGAGGCGAAGGCGCCGATCACCGCGTCGGTGGCGAGGGTTGCCTTGAGCGGCTCCGAGTCGAACCACTCGTCGAGCAGCTCGCGCGCCGGTCCGAGCAGCAGGCGCGCCGCGCGCGGCAGGTCGCGGCCGAGTCCGAAGCCGGCGCGCGCCCCGGCGAGCAGAGCGCGCCAGGCCTGGCGATCGCGCGGCGGCCATTGCGGCGGCGGGGCATCGAGCATCGGCTCGACCGCTGCCGCGATCCGCTCGAGAAAGGTCTCGTAGCGTGGATAGGTCTCGGCATCGCGGCGCGAGAAGCGCGAGATCTCGGCGACGTTGTCGGCGAGGTTGGCCCCGAGCGTCAGCGAGCGGCCGTCGGGTAGGGGCGTGAAGGACGAAGGCTGGCGCGGCAGCAGCCGCAGGCCGTGGCGGGCGAGCTCGAGCTCGCGGACGATCTGCGGCCGAAACAGCCCGAGCACGTAGGCGGCCCGTGACGACTTGAATCCCGGCCAGATTTCTTCGGTGACGGCGGAGCCGCCGAGGACCTCACGTCGTTCGACGACGGTAACGCGCAAGCCGGCGCGAGCGAGGTAGGCGGCGCACACCAAGCCATTGTGACCGGCTCCGATCACCACCGCCCGCCGTGTCATCGCCGCTGCCTAGTACGAGACCGTCACTTTGCGCGCCGCCGGGAATACCGTGGCCACGTCCTCGGAGGTGGCGAGGCGGCGGAGCCCGGCGAGGTCGGGGGTAACTTCGAGCTCGAGCACATTGCTGTTGCGCCGGCGGAATTGCACCGCCGCAGTCAGCTCCTCGACACTGCCGCCGAGGCGCGCCCACAGGCGAAACGGCACGGCCGCGGCATCGATGCCGCAGCGATCGACGAAGTCGACGGTGATGCGGTAACGGCCGGCGAGCGGGGCGCGGGTGCCGGCAATCTCTTTGAAATTGGTTTCGCCGGAGCCGAGATCGTCACAGCTCGCGTCGGCGCGCAGCTGCGCGCCGCTGCGGGTCCACGGGTTGCCGAAGTAGGCGGTGTGGCCGAGAGGATCGGTGAGATACAGGTCTAGGTCGACCGGTGCGGTCCACAGCAGCACCACGCTCAGCCCACCTTCGGTGTCGATCGGGATGGTCGCCGTCTTGGCACGCTTGGACCCGCCGCACCCGGCAGCGAGCGCCAGCACCGCCAGCCAACAAATCACACGCAACCTCATGCCCGCCCTCATACTCTAGCGACCGAGCCACGCAAGTCCGGCCCAGGTGTGCGCCCGCCAGCGCCGCAGGCGCGAGGGATTTCTGCGAGCTCGCGCTGCGCCGCGTCGCGTGCCTGCTGCGGTCTACCGAGCGCAGCTACACACTGGCGGTGTCCAAGGGTTGCGGACGCCAGATGACGAGGACGCGTTGCCGTGGCATATCGGCGGCATGAGTAAAATCGCCGGTTGGTTGCTGCTGCCTGTGCTGCTCGGCGGCTGCTTTGTCGGTCGCGGCCACTATGACAAGCCGCTCGATCCGGACCAG
>DASPMH010000876.1:0-6792 GCA_035627175.1 Terriglobales bacterium
GGGCGGATGCCGGGATCGACAGGCTTTGCGTAACGGCAATCTCCGCGGCGTCATCGCTCAACGGCAAGCGGACGACGAACTCCGCGCCCCGCCCAACTCCTTCACTAAAGGCCGCAATGCCTCCTTGGTGCAACTCGACCAGCGCCTTGACCAGGGTCAATCCGACACCCATGCCACCGCGCGCGCGATCGAGCGCGGTGTCGGCCTGGGTGAACAGATCGAAGATGCGTGGCAACATTTCGGCGGCGACGCCGATACCCTCGTCCTTGATCCGCACAATCGCTTCGCCACCCGTACTTTCGAGGGACACCTCGATGTTCTTCGAAGCGGGAGTGTACTTCAGAGCATTGGAGAGGAGGTTACTGAAGATCTGCTCGAGTCGCACCGGATCGCCGCTGACCCAGACTTCCTCGTCGGCAATGCGCAAGCTCACCAGCGGTCCCGCCTGGTTATCGCCTACCAGGGATTGCACCGAATGGCGCACCAATTCGCCGAGGTTGATCCGCTCGCGTTTCAACCCGACTTTGCCGGTAGTGACGCGGGCGACATCGAGCAGATCGTCCACCAGCCGATGCAACTGCCGCGCTTGCCGGCCGATCACGGCGTGATGGCGCTCGAGACGAGGATCGACGCCGGCGGTGCGTTCGATCAGCTGAGCCGACAGTAGAATCGCGGTCAAGGGATTGCGCAGCTCGTGACCGAGCATCGCCAAGAATTGATCTCGCTGCTCGATGGCGCGCCGCGCCTCGTATTGCCGCCGGCGCGACCGTAGCGCAGCTTGGACGGCGCTCAGCATGATCTGCCGGCGCACCGGCCGTTCGAGCAAGGTGACGTTACCGAGGTGGCCGAGTGGGTCCAGGTGAATGCCGTCGTGGGGTGGCTGTCGCGGCCCGAATACGACGAAAGGAAAATCGGACCAGATCGGCTGTTGCGATAGCGTCTCGACCAGCGCGGCACGATTGTCGGCGGCCAGCACCTCTTGAGTGATCACTGCCACTCCGGCCCCTTCGACCATCGCGCACCGCAGCGCGGTCACGTCGGGACAGATGCAGGAAGTGATGCCGACCTGAGCCAGCGCCTCCGCTGTCAGCGCCGCATCGCGGCCTAGTGGCGTCAGGATCAGGGCGCGCTCGGAGTCAGGACTTGTGGTGCTCATCTCCGTCCTTGGCGAGAATGCTCGAGGGGCCGACATATCTCGGCGTGCCCGAGAGCACGCCTTGAAAGTCCTTGAGCGGAGCACCGACGGAGAGACCACCTGCACCCAGGCTGAACTCGCGTATCGTCGACTCGTGCGATGCGGCGCGGTTCTTCATTACCGACAAAGCCTTGTGGACGGCGCCCATCGCTTCGAAGTAGCGGATCACCATGACGGTGTCGGTCAGATAGCTGATGTCGACCGATTGCTGCATCATTCCGACCAGGCCGTGCTGCGAGTAGACCAGCACGGTTGCGACACCGCGTTGATTGAGGAACGAGAGCAGCTCACGAGTGTGTAAGGTGACGAAGCGCTCTTCCGGCATCGCATTCATGTAGCCGTTGAGCCCATCGATCACGATCAGCTTGACGTCATGGTCATCGACGGCGGCGCGGACGAGATGGGCGAATTCGCCCGGGGCGAGCTCGGCAGGGTCTACTTGGGTGATGCGGATCATACCGCTGGCGAGATGCGGCGCGACTGGTATGCCGAGGCGAGCGGTGCGATCGGACACAGTCCTCAGCGATTCCTCGAAAAGGTAGACGTGGGATCGCTCGCCGCGTTGCGCTGCAGCGATGACGATCTGTAGCGCAACGGTCGATTTTCCCGAGCCCGCCGGGCCCATGATCAGAGTGCTCGTCCCTTGGGTCAATCCGCCGCCGAGCAGCGTATCGAGCGCGGCGACGCCGGTCGAAATCTTCTCGCCGGTTATGTCGGCGCGGTGCTCTGCGGCGACCAGGCGTGGAAACACCACCAGTCCGCCGCGCTCGATGATGTAGTCGTGAAAGCCGCCGCGGAACTGCACGCCGCGCAGCTTGGTGATGCTGACGCGGCGGCGTTCGCCGCCATATTCGGGGGAGAGCTTCTCGAGTGCGATCACGCCGTGCACCAAGCTCTGCAGTTGCTGATCGTGCGCGCCGGAGGTGCGGTCGTCGAGGAGTAACACGGTGCAGCGGCGGCCGGAGAAGAATTGCTTGAGAGCCAGGATCTGACGCCGGTAGCGCAACGCGTCTTGCGACAACAAGCGGATCTCAGAAAGCGAGTCGAATACCACCCGATTCGGCTGGATCCGCTCGACCTGTTGCAGCAACGTCTGAGTGATTTCCCGCAGCTCGACCTCGGAAGCGGGGAACAAGGTGTTCTGATCGAAGCTCAACTGCTGCTCCGCGGCCGACAGCTCGTAGAGATCGATGCCCGTCAACTCGAAGCCGTGTGACGAGGCGACCGCGCGGATCTCCTCTTCGGTCTCCGACAAGGTGATGTACAGCACCCGCTCGCCTTGGCGCGCCCCTTGGGCGAGGAACTGCAGCGCCAGCGTAGTCTTGCCGACGCCGGGATCGCCTTCGATCAGATAGAGGCGGTCGCGCGGCAGGCCGCCGCGAAGAACGTCATCCAAGCCGGCGATGCCGGTCGAGGCGACGGGCCACCGCGCGCTGGCGGTCATTGCCCGCGCTCCAGTCCGATACGAGCTCCTGACATGGCGGCATTGATCATCTTTCCAAATTGCCATCGCTGCCGAAAAGCGCCAGCACGTCGGTTTGACCGCAGCGAAATCTTCGTGCGAAGTGCGACCGAAACGGAGTCGCGATGCGAATTGGCGTGATCGGCGGCGGTAGCTTCGGCACCGCGCTTGCCAAGATCCTGGCCGAAGCCGGCCGGGATGTCGTCATCTGGTGTCATAACCCGGAGGTTGCCGCAGCGATCAACGACCAGCGCGAGAACACCACCTACCTGCCGGGTGTCCCGGTGCCGGTGACGGTGCGGGCGACCAGCAGCCTGGAAGAGGCGGTCGCCGATCGCGAATGTTTGCTCGCCATGGGTCCATCGCACGTGATGCGCGAGGTGATGAGCGAGGCGCGCGATTTCGTTGGCGGCCGGCCACTGCTGGTGAGCGCCGCCAAAGGTATCGAGGACGGCACTCAGCGGCGGATGTCGGAAGTGCTCGAAGAGGTGTTCGGAGCCGAATTCGCCGACCACATCGCCGCCGTGTCCGGGCCGAGCTTCGCTCGCGAGATCGCCAAGGGGCTGCCAACCGCCATCACCGCTGCGGCGCGGAAGCCGGCCACCGTCGAGCTGGTGCAGCAGACCATCCGCACGCCGATGTTTCGGGTCTACGGCAGCACCGACGTGGTTGGCGTCGAGGTCGGCGGCGCGGCAAAGAACGTCATCGCCATCGCTGCCGGCGTCAGCGACGGACTCGGGCTCGGCAGCAGTAGCCGCGCCGCCCTGATCACCCGCGGCGTCGCCGAGATCGGCCGCCTGGTCGGCGATCTCGGCGGCGACGCCCGAACGGTTTCCGGCCTCTCCGGTGTCGGCGACATCGTCCTGACCTGCACCGGCGACCTCAGCCGCAACCGCACGGTCGGCTTACGGATCGGCAAGGGCGAGAAGCTCGCCGACATCCTCAGCGGCATGAAGATGGTTGCCGAAGGCGTGCACAACAGTAAAAGTGTCTGCGAGCTAGCCGCCCGATCCGGCACCGACATGCCGATCGCCGAGCAGGTCCGCAAGCTTCTCCACGAGGACAAGCCCGCCCGCGAGGTGATCGGCGAGTTCATGAGCCGGCAGTCGAAGCCCGAATTTTAGGGCAAATCGGTTCGACAGGGCTGCGGCGATAGTTTATAGACAACGCCCTCTGATGGCCGCCCGAGGCACGTTCTCGCGTGGCAAACCCAGATCAAGGAAGGCCGATGAGCAACAAGGGAACTTGTAAGGCAGATAACTGCGAGAAGGATGTTCGGGCGAAGGGCTATTGCGATCGCCACTACCGCAAGTGGCGCAAGGGCCTGATGGGCAAGCCCCGCCATACGACTTGCAACACCGAAGGCTGCCACAAGGCCCGCGTTCGCCGTGCCCTCTGCGAAGAGCATTTCGCCAAGGAATTCGGCAAGAAGACTGAGGGCGAGGCCGCGGCCGCCTGAGCCCTGACGAGGGCACGAGCCGCCCCGCCGGATGGCCTGCCGAACCGGACCAGTGAGGAAGAACAATGAAACGGACCTATCAGCCGAGCAATCGACGCAGGAAGAAGACCCACGGCTTTCGCGCCCGCATGGCGACGGCAGCCGGGCGCCTGGTGCTCAAGCGCCGTCGCGCCAAGGGCCGCAAGCGCCTGACGGTCGAGATTCCCGACAAGCAGCCGGGCTGAGGCGAACCGACCAGCGCTTCCCCAAGGCGAAGCGGATCCGACAGCGCAACGAGTTCGTTCGAATCCAATCGCGTGGCCGGCGGCGCGGTCAGGGTCATTTCGTCGTCATCACTACGGCCCCTGCCACGGCTGTCTCGCGTTTGGGGATTACTGCCAGCCGCAAGGTCGGTAACGCCGTTACCCGCAACCGCATCAAGCGCCTGATTCGCGAATTCTTCCGGCGCCATAGCCAAGAGATCATCCCCCCTCAAGATGTCGTCGTCATTGCGCGCGCCAGCGCCGCCGAGATCGGCTATGAAGACGTCGCCCGCGAGCTGAGCGCCGCCCTGCGGCTGCGCCTCACCTGATGAACAATCCAACCCGGGAGTCGAGTCTCGGCATCGGCCCGGTGGCTCGGATCGCGGTGCTGGCGCTGCGCGCCTACCGCCGAGCGCTTTCGCCTCTGCTCGGCAGCCACTGCCGCTTCGCCCCCACCTGCTCGCAGTACGCAATCGAGGCGATCGAACGCTTCGGCACAATACGCGGCAGCTGCCTGGCCCTGCGCCGGCTCTCCCGCTGCCACCCCTACCACCCCGGCGGGTGGGATCCGGTAACCGGACGATAGGACAAGATGGAACGGCGCGCCCTGATCGCAGTCGCGATCTCTCTGTTCATTCTGATCATCTATCAGGCAGTGCTACTGCCGCTCTTCTATCCCGGCATCAATCAGATCGCCGAGCCGATACCGGAGTCGATGCCGGCTGGCGAGCCGGCACGAGCCGGCGGCGAACCGCCCCCTGCCGATGCCGTGCCGGCACCGCCGCCGGAGGTTGCCGCCGCGCCGGCGCGCCAGGTGGTGGTCGAGACCGATCAGTTCATCGCTACCTTGAGCTCTCGAGGTGGCCGCCTCGAAAGCTTCGCTCTCAAGAAGGACCGCACCACCGTCGATCCCGATAGCCCGCCGCAAGACCTGATCGTCGCCGGCCCGAACGGTGAAAAGCCGGTTGCGGTAGAGCTGCGCGCGCTCGAGGACAGCGGCGACGGCCAACGCCGCTTGGCGGCGGTCTCCGACGTCAACGCCGCCTACGCGGTGCGGGCGAGCAGCGATCGCCTCACCGTCGCCGGTGAGCAGAGCGTCGATGTAGAGCTCGAATGGGCCAGCCCCGCCGGTACCATCCGCAAGATCTACACCTTCCGCGGCGACCGCGCCGACTTCTCGCTGGCGGTGCGCGGCGAAAACCTCGATCCGCGCTATCGCGAGATCGGCGTCTCCTATCTGACCGGCACCATGGCCGGCCGCGAGAAGCTCTTCGATCGGGTCGCCTACCTGCGCGAACGCAAGCTGGTAGAGCACTATGTCGATGCCTCCGAGCTGACCGAAGGCGAGATCGTCAGCGGCGATCCGGGATGGACCTGGAGTGGCGTCGGCGGCACCTACTTCCTTGCCGCGATGATTCCGATCGAGGCCGGCAAGCCGCGACTGTTTTTGAAGCAGCGCGACAAGCTGCTCGAGCAAAAGATCCTGTTTCCGATTTCGGGGACGAGCTTCGATCAACAAGTCTCGGTCTACATCGGCTCGAAGCGAGTCGAGACGCTGCAGACCGTCGGCCACAACCTCAATCTCGCCGTCGACATGGGCTGGTTCAGCATGATCGCCGAGCTGTTGCTGTGGCTGCTGCGTCAGTCACACAAGCTGACCGGTAACTACGGCGTCGACATCATCCTGCTGACGGTGCTGACCAAGATCGCCTTTTTGCCGCTCACCCGGAAGAGCTTCGAGTCGATGCGTGCGATGCAGAAGCTGCAGCCGCAGATGACCGCGATTCGCGAGCGCCTGAAGGACAAGCCCGACGAGATGAACAAAGAGGTGATGGAGCTCTACCGCCGTCACGGCGTCAATCCGCTCGGCGGATGCTTGCCGATGCTGGTGCAGATCCCCGTCTTCATCGGGCTGTACCAGGCCCTGCTCAACGCGGTCGAGCTGCGTCACGCGCCGTTCATGCTGTGGATCGACGATCTCTCCGCACCCGACCGGCTCGGCACTCTCGCCATCCCCTTCATCGATCCGCCGGGAATTCCGGTGCTGACCGTAGTGATGGGAGCCACGATGTTTGCCCAGCAGTGGATGACGCCGTCAACCGGCGATCCGACACAGCGGCAGATGATGATGATCATGCCGCTGCTGTTCACCTTCATGTTCGTCAGCTTCCCGGCCGGCCTGGTGTTGTATTGGACCGTCAACAACATCCTGACCGTTGCCCAGCAGTATTACATCAGTCATCGCGCTGAGAAGGCCGCCGCATGAGCAACACCGTGATCGAGATCGAAGGGGACACTGTCGATGCCGCCGTCGAGGCCGCAATGCTTCAGCTCGGAGTGGCGCGCGGCGATCTCGCCGTCGAGGTGCTGACCGAGCCCTCTCGCGGCCTGTTCGGTATCGGTAGCCGCAAGGCACGGATCCGGGCTACGGTAA
>DASPMH010000877.1:0-5680 GCA_035627175.1 Terriglobales bacterium
CGAGGAAGACGATGGTCAGCACGCCGCCGAGGATCAGATTGCCGCCGCCGGCGGAAAAACCTGAACGCGCGGTAGCGACGGCGCCGACGATGAAGCCGATCAGCCCGAGCAATCCGCCGGCGGCAAACATCCAAAAGCCGATCAGGGGCGGAACTACCTCGAGATAGGCGAGCAGCGGTCCGACGATGAACAGCAGCAGTGCGAGCGAGGCGATGCGAGCTTGGCGCAGGTTCATGGGCCGGGTGTATGTCCGCGCAAATCACAAAACAAGCACGCTGCACCGCGAACTTCTCAAGAAAAATTTTCCCTAATTGCGGTGACAGTAATCGGCGGGTATATTTCCGGTACAGCCTCTGCTCCCAGGCGGAGTGGCTGAAAAATTTGTGGCGGGATGCAGAGACCTCAGCCGCATCAGGCTCTCTGCTCTGCAGAGGCTGCATCGCATGACCCGTCAACACAAACACCAGATGGCGCGCGCCGCGGTTGCGGCGAAGTTACGCAGTATGGGAATGCAGGTCGAGGAAGTGGCGCGGAACCGCAAGTACGACATGGTCGTAAACGGTTCGATTCGCGTTGCTTTGAGAGTTGCCTTTCCCGGACACTACGCTCACGCGGTGACCGTCAACGGCCGCCGTTACGAGTACGACTACAAAAGCTGGAACTTCAACTTCCATCGGCACGGGCGCTGGCAGCAGCGCTACTGCGACGTTTTCCTATGCGTCGCCAAGGATCGGAAGTTCGCCGACGAGATCTTCGTCATTCCAGCGACGGCCGTAACCGGGCCGACTTTCAGTCTTCATGGTGCCGGCAAGCCCTATCGGGGCCGCTATGCAATCTACCGTAACAAGTGGAGCATATTGGCTCATCCCGAAGCTTTCCTGCATCCGGAAGAGGACGTCGCCCAGCCCGCGGTGGCGTAAAAACCTGGGGATCCCCCCGCGCGCCCCCCTCACGGGGGGCAGGGGGGATTCATCTGCTCCGCTAATCGCGGAAGTTGGAGAACTGCAGCGGCAAGCCGAGATCCTGCTCGCGCAGCAGCGCCATCGCCGCTTGGAGATCGTCGCGCTTTTTGCCGGTGATGCGCACCTGATCGCCTTGGATCTGGGCCTGCACCTTGAGCTTCGACTCCTTCACCAGCTTGGTGATCTGGCGCGCCCGGTCGGTGTCGATGCCCTGCTGGATCTTGAGCGCTTGCTTGGCCAGGCCACCGCTCGCCGGCTCGATCTCGCCGTAGACGAAGGCTTTCAGTGAGACGCCGCGGCGCACCAGCTTCGATTGCAGCACATCGACCACCGCCCTCACCTTGTACGCGTCATCCGAAACGATGCGGATCTCTTCTTTGTCGAGATCGATGGTCGTCTTGGTGTCCTTGAAGTCATAGCGCTGCGTCACTTCCTTGCGCGCTTGATTGACGGCGTTGTCGAGCTCCTGGTGGTCGACTGCCGAGACGATGTCGAACGACGGCATGCTACTGCCCGATCGGTGCGTTGATCACGTCGACGCCGTCGGGAATTTCGAAGACGAACTTGTCCTCGGACAAACCGAGATTGCGGCGGACGTTCTTGAAGCGCAGCTTACTGACGTTGCCCATCGGGTCGAACACTTCGGCGCCGCGGATGTCGGCGCTGTCGCGAGTGATCAACAGCCGCACCCGGCCGAGATCGCCGGCGTCTTTTTTGGGCACGAGCATCAGATACAGATACTCGCCGTCGTCGGTGACACCATCGAGCTGGACATCGAAATCGGTGGTCAGCTGGCCGACGCCGGTCAGAAAGGAGATCGGCGTCGCCGAGCGGAAGGCTGCGTTGAACGGCGCCTTGAAGACCTGAGTCTCCTTCGGCTTGTAGAACCACAGCGTCGTACCGTCAGCGACAATGATCTGCGGATCGCCGTCGGTGAACTCCCAGCGCATCCGCCCGGGCTTCTTGAAGGCGACGGTGCCATGGGTGGTCATCGTCTTGTTGAGGCTGGCGATGGTCATCTCTTGCACGACGTCGGCCGTGAAATCGGCGGTGGCGTCGTAGCGCGCTTGCACGCGCTGCACGATCGCTTGCGCGTCGGTCGCGCCCTGCGCCGATGGCGATGACGCCAGGCCTCCGACCGTGAGACTCACCAGCGCAAGCAGTGTTCTAAATGACATCAATCCTCGATGGCGCGGGCCAAGACTTCTCGGGGACGACCGCCCTCGCTGCTGCTGACGACCCCTTCCTTCTCCATTCGTTCGATCATGCGCGCAGCGCGGTTGTAACCGACGCGAAGCCGCCGTTGTACCCAAGAGATCGATGCCTGCCTAGACTCGGTGACCAGACGCACGGCCTGGTCGTACATCTCGTCGGCGAGCTCGTCGTCGAAGCCGTCGCCGCCACCGTCCTCTTCGCCGCCTTCGAGCAGCTCCATGACATACTGCGGCCGGCCCTGGCGGCGAACGAAGTTGGTCACCTTCTTGATCTCTGCTTCGGAAACGTAGGCACCGTGGATGCGCTGCACCCGCGCCGTGCCCGGCAGCAGATAGAGCATATCGCCACCACCGAGCAGGCGCTCGGCGCCGATCTGATCGAGGATGGTGCGCGAATCGACCCGCGAGGTCACTTGGAAGGAGATGCGGGAGGGGAAGTTCGCCTTGATCAGGCCGGTGATCACGTCGACCGAGGGCCGCTGCGTTGCGACGATCAGATGGATGCCGCATGCGCGCGCCTTCTGGGCGAGCCGGGTGATCGGCTCCTCGGCTTGGCGGCCGGCAACCATCATCAAGTCGGCGAGCTCGTCGATGACGACGACGATCTTCGGCATCGGCTCGTTGCGCAGAGCCCGCTCGCGATCGCTCATCTCCTCTTCGTCGTCGAGTGCATCGGTCAGCTCGATCACTTCTTCATCGTCGTCGCCGCCGAGGCCGGCGATCAACCGGTTGTAGCCGTCGAGGTTGCGAACCCCCTTCTGCTTCAGCAGCCGGTAGCGCTCCTCCATGGTCTCGACCATGTTCTTGAGCACCACCACCGCCTTCTTGGCGTCGGTCACCACCGGCACCAACAGATGCGGCAGATCCTCGTAGAGCGAGAGCTCGAGCATCTTCGGGTCGATCATGACGAAGCGAACGTCGCGCGGCGACGACTTGAACAGCATGCTCATGATCAAGGCGTTGAGGGCGACCGACTTACCCGAGCCGGTGGCGCCGGCGAGCAACAGGTGCGGCATGCGCGCCAGATCGGCGACCACCGGCTTACCGGCGCTGTCTTTGCCGAGCGCGAGCGTAAGCGGCGAAGCCTCGTGGGCGAACGGTTCGCTCTCGAGGATCTCGCGCAGGAAGACCTTCTCGCGAGCGGCATTGGCGACTTCGATGCCGACTACCGACTTGCCGGGGATCGGCGCGAGGATGCGCACCCCGAGAGCGCGTAAGGCCATGGTCAGGTCGTCTTGCAGCGTGACGATGCGATTGACCTTCACTCCGGGGGCGGGCTCGATTTCGAAGGTCGTGATCACCGGGCCCGGCCGCACCGCGACGACCTTGCCCTCGATCCCGAAGTTGCCGAGCTTGGCTTCGAGGATCTCCGAGCTGCGCCGCAACGCCTCCTCGTCGATCCCCGCGCCGACTTGCACCGGCGTGTCGAGAAGATTGAGCGAGGGGTACTGGTAATCGGAATCGGCGGCGAACGGCAGCGGTTCCTGGGCCGGCGGGCGACTCGCCGGTGGAACCACCACCGAATCCTCGCGCAACAGGATCACCGGCCCGGCGGCGCGGCTGACCTCGGCGAGACGACGGCGATTCTGACTGGTTTGCTCGATCACCGCCTGTTCTTTCTGCTGCTGGGCCCGCTTCTCGGCGCGCCGCGCCCGCCACCCCTGCCAGCGCGTGCGCGTTTGCTCGCCGGCGGTGGAGAGCCCTGCATGGAGAGAGGCACCGGTCGCAAACATCATCGCCAACAGCAGCCCGATCGCTGCAAGCATCGCCGTGCCCAAGGTGCCGCAGGCGTCGCGCAGAATCGCGGCGGTGAAGCCACCAAACCAGCCCCCGGGTCGAAAGCCGGAAGCGGGATCTTCGAGCAGACCGAGGAGTACGGCGATGCTCAGCAACATCGCCGTGATGCCGACAGTGCGGCGGTACGACATGCCCCGAAATCCGCTGCGGAAGATGCGCAATCCCGTGCGCACCAGCATCAACGGGATCAGGTAGACCGTGAACCCGATCGCATCCAAGGCGAGCTGCGAGGCGAACTGCCCGACCGGACCCACCAGGTGGCTGCGCCCGTCGCCGAGCTGAAACCACACCAAGCTGATCAGCCCGAACAGCGACGCCGCCATCACCAACAGGCCGGCGACTTCATTGGCCAGGGTCGGAGAGGATGTCGATGGCGGTGCGACCACCTTGGTCGCTGCGGCATTGGCGCGCGCCACTACATCTCCATGACGAACGGCACGATCACCGGGCGCCGCTCGAGCGTGCGTGCAAAGAATCGCTTGAGCGCCTTGCGAACCTCTTCCTTCACTTCGATCGAATCGGTGCGTGACTCCGCCCCGAGTTTGTCGAGTGCCTGAACGACCATCTGCTTGGCCTGCTCGAGGTGGAGATGCTTGCCGTCTTCGACCAAGCCGCGGGTGACCAGGTCGGGTCCGGCGATCAATTCGCCAGACCGCTGATCGATCGCCAATACCGCCAGCACGAACCCGTCGGAAGACAAATGGCGGCGGTCGCGCAGTACCGCTTTCTCGACATCGCCGATGCCCTTGCCATCGACGAAGACGCGACCGGCGACGATCGGCTCCGTCAGGCGAGCGCCGCTGGCGTCGATCTCGAGGACATTGCCATTCTCGACAAGGAAGGTGTTCTCCGACGTCATCCCCGCGCTCTGCGCCAGTCGGCAATGTTCGACCAGGTGGCGATACTCGCCGTGCACCGGGGTGAAGTAGCGCGGCTTGAGCAGCTGCAGCACCTCGGCCAGCTCGTCGCGGCTGGCGTGGCCGGAAGTATGTATCGTCGAGTTGTCGGCGTGGTAGACCGTCGCGCCGCGCCGGTAGATGTGGTTGAGCAGATTGGCGATCGGACGCTCGTTGCCGGGGATGACTCGCGCCGAGAAGACCACCGAGTCGCCGGGCTCCATGCGGACGCCGTGATTGTCGCCTTCGGCGATGCGCACCAGTGCCGAGGTCGGTTCGGCCTGGCTACCGGTGATCAGATGGGTCACCTTCTCCGGCGGCAGACCGGCGAGCTCGCTGCCCTCGGCGAACAGGCCAGGGGGAAACTCCAGATAGCCGAGCTGTGTCGCGATCCGAATGGTGGTGTTCATGCTGCGGCCGACGATCGCGATACGCCGGCCATGACGCTGCGACAGCTCGATCACCTGGGTCAGCCGATGGATGTGCGAAGCGAAGGTCGAGAAGAACAACCGCCCCTTAGTCTCGCGAAAGATGCGGTCGATGTCGCCGTTGACCGAGCTCTCCGACGGCGTCCGGCCGGCGACCAAGGCGTTGGTCGAATCCGAAAGCAGCAACAGGATGCCTTGCTGAGCGTACTCGGATAGACGCGCCAAATCCGAGGTGGCGTCGTCGATCGGTGCCTCGTCGAGCTTGAAGTCGCCGGTATGCACCACCACCCCGAGCGGTGTGCGAATCGCCAGCGCGACGGCATCGATGATCGAGTGGGTCATGTGCACCGGCTCGATCTCGAACGGACCCATCGTCCACTGGT
>DASPMH010000878.1:0-7088 GCA_035627175.1 Terriglobales bacterium
GGTCGAGCGCCGGATCCAGTCCAAGAGCACCCTCGTGGAACGGGTCCGCACCGCCCTGCTCGAGCACGCCAAGCAGCAGCCGGTGCTGGCCCTGCAACCTCCCGCCCACACCACCCCCGAGATCACTCCCGCCTCTCGTTAGCCCGCGGCGTCGGAGCGCCCCTTGCAGTTCCGCAGCGGGAGGGGCAGACTCGGCTCGGTTCTCAGTTTTTCCAGGAGGGTGAGATGCCCGACGATATGCAGGATGGCGCAACTATGGACGCGCACGAGGCTTTGCGCGTCTTGGATGAGGCGCGGGGGCGGTTGCGCACAGCGATTTGGGCATTGCACGGCATGCACCAGGACATGTCGGTTCTGACCGCCGACGACCTTTCCGACATCGAGCACATGCTGACCGAGCTGCTCGAGACCGCCATCAACCCGAGCTTCGACGCGATCAGCGATCTACTGGGGTCGCCGGGCTCTTCGGGAACCGTTACCACTCATTAGAAGTGCCGAGCCCGCTCGAGGCGCTGGCCCGGCAGGTGGTGACCTGCCGGCGGTGCCCGCGACTGGTGGTCTACCGCGAGGAAGTGGCTAGGGTTAAGCGCCGCGCCTTCCTCGATTGGCAGTACTGGGGCCGGCCCCTACCCGGCTTCGGCTCGCCCTCAGCGCGCCTGCTGGTGGTCGGGCTGGCACCCGCCGCTCACGGCGGCAACCGCACCGGGCGGATGTTCACCGGCGACCGCAGCGGCGATTGGCTCTACGACACCATGCACCGCTTCGGCTTCGCCAATCAGGGCGCCTCCCTGACTCGCGACGATGGCCTCGATCTGTGCGACGCCTATGTCACCGCCGCCGCCCGCTGTGCCCCGCCCGACAACAAGCCGACCCGCGAAGAGTTGCAAAATTGCAGCGCCTACCTGCATGAAGAGATGCGGCTGTTGCCGGCGCGCGTAGTCATCACCTTGGGCAAGATCGCCTTCGACGCGTATCTCGGCGCCCGCCGCGAGCTCGGCCTGAGCCTGCCCGACGTCCTGGCCAAATTCGTTCACGGCGGCGAATGGCAGCTCGGCGAGACCACCTTGCTCGCCAGCTATCACCCGAGCCAGCGCAATACCCAGACGGGTTTTCTGACCCACGCGATGTTCGACGCGGTCTTCGCTCGCGCCCGCAAGATTCTCGATGCCATCATCGTTTGAAACGCTGCTGGTGGAGTTGCGAGAGCGGCTGCGCACCAACGGCTACGACGGCGATGCGTTGCGACAGTACCTCGGGGCACAATCCGTCGACGACATCGGGGTGCTCAACCACGCCGTCGCCAGTGCCCGCATCGCCGGCGAACCCAGCCGCACCGCGACCTTGTTGCGTCTGTTTTTCCTCGAGCTCGCCGAACCGGCAGCTGCGGTGCAGCGCGCCCTCGGCGCGCCCTTGGTGCAGCAGCTGAGCGCGGCTCGGCTGCTGGCGTCGAACCGCGGCGAAATGCGAGCCCGGCTGCGCGTCGATCCTCTCGAACGACAATACTTCCTCGCCGATCTGCGTTTCGCCAAATCGGCTCGCTCGACTCTCGGCCTACCGCCAGGCGACGAAGTCTACCCCGCTAGCAGTGACTCGCTGCTGTTGCGCAATGCGGCATTATTTCCGCAAGGCGGATCGTTGCTCGATCTCTGTACCGGCTCTGGCGTGCAAGGCCTGCAACAGGCGAGTCGGGCTCAGCGAGTCGTCGCTGTCGACGTCAATGCCCGCGCCGCCGCGATGGCGGGTCACAACGCTGCCTTCAATCAAGCGACCAATGTCGAGGTTCGCCGGGGCGATCTCTACAGCGCGGTCGCGACGCAGCAGTTCGACGCCATCCTCGCCAATCCCCCGTTCGTCGTCTCGCCCTACGACGATGCGCCTTCCTACCATGCCGGCGGACCGCGCGGGGATCGGGTGCTGCGCCGAGTACTGGCCGGGCTGGGGCGCCATCTGCGTCCGAATGGCCGCGCTTTCGCCGTCGCCCACGTCGGTTTGCGGCGCGAACAAGAGCTCGAGTCGCTGGCGCAATCCTGGTTTCGCTCCTTCCCCGGCCGCGCCGCGGTGGTGCTGGTCGAGCAAGGCACGGCGCTCGATCTCGCCGCCGCGCAGGGTCTGTTCGCTTGGCGTCGTGGCGCCGCCAGCTACGAGCGGGAAATCGCCCACTGGCTCGGCTATCTCGAGCAGCACCGCATCCGCTTCGTCGCGCTGATCCTGATCGCGGCGGAGCGGCGCGGCCGGCGCCACGTCGAGGTGATCGATGCCCGTCCACGAATTCTGCCACTGCCGATGACCCCCGCTCCCGAGCAGCGCATCGCCCGATGGCTCGATGCCGCCTGAGCCGCGGGGCTTGCGCCTGCAAGGACCGGCGTTTATCGTCGCGGCGTCGCGAGCGGATCGCGACCAGCAAGCAAGGAGGATCGCCGTGGCCCAAGTGCAAGAGATCACCGACTCGTCATTCGATGCCGATGTGCTCCAGTCCGATGTGCCGGTGTTGATCGATTTCTGGGCGCCCTGGTGCGGCCCCTGTCGCGCCATCGGTCCGATCGTCGAAGAGCTCGCCAGCGAGTACGCCGGCAAGCTCAAGGTCGCCAAGATGAACGTCGACGATAACCCGCAGGTGCCGACCCGCTACGGCGTGCGCAGTATTCCCAATCTGGTGTTGTTCAAAGGCGGCCAGGTCAAGGACCAGATCGTCGGGGCGGTGCCGAAGGCGACCTTGGTCAAAGCCATCAGCCAGGTCGTGTGAGTACCGCCAGATCGGCGGCCACGCCCACGGCGACCGCCTCCGCGCCGGCGACCGGTCCGGGAATCATCGGCCCGACGTCGCATTACTTTTATTCGCAGCGACTCAAGCTCCACTACGTCGACTGGGGCAACCCCGAAAAGCCGCTGCTGCTGCTGATCCATGGCGGCCGCGACCATTGCCGCAATTGGGATTGGGTAGCGCAGGCGCTGCGCAGCGATTACCACATCATCGCGCCCGATCTGCGCGGACACGGCGATTCGCAATGGGCGATCGGTGGGGCGTACTCGATGATCGACTACACCCTCGACGTCACCCAACTGCTCGACGCCTTGGGTGTCTTCCCGGTGACGATCATCGGCCACTCGCTCGGCGGCTCGATCGCGCTGCAATACACCGGCGTCTATCCCGATCGGGTGCGCCAGGTGGTCGCGATCGAAGGCCTCGGGCCGCCGCCGGGAATGATCAAGCCGCGCCCGCCGCACCAGCGCATGCTGGAATGGATCGGCGAGATGAAGGCTTTGGCGCAGCGCCATCCGCACCGCTACAAGTCCCTCGATGAAGCGGTGGCGCGGATGCAGGACGCCAATCCCCACCTCAAGCCGGAGCGGGCTCGCCATCTGACGATCCACGGTTCCTACCGCGATGAAGACGGCACCTACTTGTGGAAGTTCGACAACTACGTGCGCGCCGCGTCGCCGTACCTGTTCAACTTCCAGGATGCGACCGCGATCTGGAGTCAGATCACTTGCCCGGTGTTGCTGCTGCGCGGCACCGAGTCGTGGGCCTCGGACCCGGAGAAGGATGGGCGCGCGAAAGCGTTTCGCGACTACACCTTCTTCAACATCGAGAATGCCGGGCACTGGGTGCATCACGATCAGCTCGAGGAGTTCCTGCGGATCGTACGCGGCTTCCTCAACTGACGACCCTCTACTGGGAGTGTTCGCCCCCTTAGAAAAAGGGGGCAGTGGCCGAAGGCCACTGGGGGATTCGATACCTCAGACCCACCGCCGCACTCCCTTTCGAGAGCGGGATTACTCGTAGCCCAGGGCTCGCAGGCGCTCGGAGGCGCCTTCCTGTACGGGGACCGGCTGGGCGTCTTGCGGTGGGCGCGGCAAGCGCTCGGCGTGCTCGCTCAGGGCGAGATCGAGACGCTGCGCTACCTCCGGATGCGTCGCGGTCAAGTCGCTGATCTCTGCCGGATCGCGGGCAAGATCGTAGAGCCACAGCTTGCGCCCACGCCGCGATTGGCTACGGATCAACTTCCACTGGCCGTCGACAACGGCGGACAACGACGGGCGGGCGCGGTCGGTCTGCAGAAACAGCGGCCGCTGCGCTGGCTCGCCGTCGCGCGCCAGCGGCAGTCGTTGGCCTTGGGTCTCCACCTGCTCGCCGAGCAGCTCGGCGATGGTCGCATAGACATCGGTCAGGCTGACCAGCTGCTGACTGTGCCGCGCCGCCGGGAGACCTTTCGGCCAGCGTACGAACAGCGGCACTCGCACCACCTCATCGAACAGTGTCGTCGAGTGACCGAGGCCGCGATGCTCGCCGAACTCTTCGCCATGGTCGGCGCTGACGATCACCAGCACGTCCTCGGCATCGAAATGCATTCGCTCGTTCAGCTTGCGCAGCTGATCGTCGGCGTAGCTGACCTCCGATCGGTACAGCGCGTGCAACGGCGCGGCCTCTTCGCGCGACAGCGGCCGGCGCTTGAGCAGCTCCGGAGCGTCGACGCCCGCCGGATAGAGCTCCGGTCGTTGCTCGAAATCGGCAGCCTGGCGCACGATCCAAGGACGTCGCGCATCGTAGGGCATGTGCGGGTCGAAATAGTGGAGCCAGAGAAAAGTCGGTTCGAGCCGCCAGCGCGCTTCCCATTGCTCGCCATAGACCTCCTCGAGGAAACGGGTCGCGCGCAGGTTGACCTCGGCGGCATCGATGAAGCCGTCGCCGTAGTAGCGATCGAAGCCCTGGCCGAAGCCCAACCGCGCCGCGAGGTGCAGATTGGCGGCGACACCGATGGTGGTGAACCCGGCGGCCTTCATCTTCTCGGCCAGAGTTTGGAAAGATTGCGAGAGCAGCGGCTGTCGCACCACTTGCTGGACCCGCTGCGTGCCGAGCCGGCTCACCATGCCGCGGCGGATGCCGTGCGAGTGCGGCCACAAGCCGGTCATCAAAGACGCGACCGCCGGTGCCGTCCATGAGCTGGTCGAGTAGGCGTTGGCAAACACCACCGCTTTGCCGGCGAGCTGGCGCAAGAACGGCGTGTCGTCGCCGCTGAGATCGAGAGCATCGGCACGCATCGTGTCGATGGTGATCAGGACGATCGCAGCCGGCCCCGTTCCCGACCGCTTGGCTGCGACCGCCTGCGGCTGCTTTTCCGCGGGGGAGTCGGAGCGACAGGCGACACTGCCGAACATCATCGACAACGCCGCCAGTAGAGCTACGGCGCAAGTGAGCTGTCGAATCATGCTGCCCGCGATTGCTCGTGGCGCCGATCGATGTAGCGCCGCGACTTGAGCTCGTAGCGCGGCAGCGAATCGGGAGCGGCGATCACCAAGCCGATCCGCAGGCCCAATTGCCGGCGGATCTCCGCGGCGATCGCCTCGCCTCGGCCGCGGTCGCATTCGATTCGCAGCACCAGCTCGTCCATCTCTTCGCGGCGCGACACCTCGATCTGAAACTCTCCCGCTTCGAGGTGGCGGCGGACGATGTTTTCGATCGCGCTCGGAAAGACATTGACGCCGCGCACGATGATGGCGTCGTCGATGCGACCGAGGACGCCGCCGAGGCAGCGCACGAAGCTGCGGCCGCAGGCACAAGGCGCACGATCGAGGCGGACGTGATCGCCGGTGCGGTAGCGGATCACCGGCATCGCAGCGCGGCCGAGATTGGTGAGGACGAGCTCGCCCTCGTCGGCTGGGGCACCGGTGGCAGGATCGAGGACCTCGGCGATGAAATGCTCTTCGTTGATGTGCAGGCCGTTGCGATGCTCGCATTCGAAGCCCCACGCTCCGATCTCGGTCGCGCCGGCGTGGTCGAAACAGCGGGCACCCCACAGCGCTTCGATGCGAGCCCGGGTCGCTTCGATGCCGGCGCCCGGCTCGCCCGCGTGAATGGTGACACGCACCCCCGCCGCCGCGAGATCGACTCCACTCCGCCGGGCCTGCTCGCCGAGATGGAGCGCATAGGTCGGCGTCGAGACCAGCACCGTGGCGCGATTGTCGAGCAGATGATGCAAGCGCTGCTCGCTCGACATACCGCCACCGGGGATCACCAGCGCGCCGAGAGCCTCGGCGCCGGCGAGGGCGCTCCAGAAGCCGATGAAAGGACCGAACGAGAAGGCGAAAAAAATCCGATCGGCATCGGTGACGCCGGCGCCGCGGTAGACCGCGGCCCAGCAATCGCTCCACCAGCGCCAGCTCTCCGGCGTATCGAGCCAGCGCAATGGCACGCCGGTCGTTCCCGACGTCTGATGCAGGCGGTGATAGTGCTCGAGCGGTGCGGAGAGGTTGGTGCCGAACGGCGGATGCGCGATCTGGTCTTCGCTGAGCTCGTGCTTGGTCGTCAGCGGCAGGCGAGCGTAATCGGCCGGCGCACAGATATCGTCCGCAGTGCCGATGCCGGCGCGCTCGAGCTTGGTGCGGTAGAACGAATTGGCGGCGAGCACCGCTGCCAGCAGCGCACCCAGGCGCTGGCGCTGATGGCGCTCGAGGGCCGTGCGATCGGAAAAGACTTCGGACGATTCCATCGGAGTTACGATACCGCAGTCGAGGAGCGTCGCCACTCCAGCGCGGCGAGGAAGAGAATCACATTTGCCTGGATCACGGAAACCAACACCGACGACACTCCGGCCTGCCTTTGCATCGCATTCGATCCGGCGTCCAATGCGCCAAAGAACAACGCCGCCGCAACCACGCCGAGCGGGTGCAGCCCGCCGAGCAGCGCGACAGCGATGGCGGTGAAGCCCCAGCCCGGCGAGAACCGCTCGTAGAGCCGATGGGTGATCGCCGCCACTTCGATCCCTCCCGCGAGACCGGCCAGCGCTCCACTGGCGAATAGCGCCATCCGGATGCGGCGATCGACGACGATACCGGCGAGTTGCGCCGCCCGGCGATTGAGCCCGGCAGCGCGCATCTCGTACCCGGCGACGGTACGGAACAGCAGCAGCGAGACGGTCACCGCGGCCAGCAGCGCCACCAGGAAACCGAGGTGGACCCTCGCCGGCGGCAACAGGCGGGGAATCCAGGCGCTCGCTGCGATCGCATCGGTCTGCGGATAGCGGCCACCGCTCTCCATCAGCGGCCCTTGCACCAGCAAACCTATCGCTTGCGCCGCGATGAAGTTGAGC
>DASPMH010000879.1:0-2293 GCA_035627175.1 Terriglobales bacterium
GGGCAGGTCGGCGCGATCCGCAAGATCAAGGGCGTGCTGGTCCATCCGGCGCAGATCGATCGGGCACTGCAAGATCATCGCGAGGTCGTACGTTTTCAGGTGGTCGTCGATCAGCTTCCCGGCGAACGCTACGAGCGTGCGACGCTGCGGCTGGCGATGGCAGCGCCGCCGGCGGAAGCGGACGAGCTGCGCCGTGCGATCGCCGCCAAGATCAAGGCCAACATCCTGCTGCAGATGGAGGTCGAGCTGGTCGCGCTCGACGCCATTCCCGAGGAAGCCGGACGACCGCGGTTCGCTGGCGCGATCGTCGACCGCAGGGGCAAGTGATGGCGCTTGGCGATCCGCAGCGTCGCTACTTCGATGCGGCGATTCAGACGATGCCGCTCGAGCAGCTGCGCTCGCTGCAAGCCGAGCGCTTGCGCCGCCAGCTGGCGCGCATCTGGCAGCGCCCGATTCCCTTTTTCCGCCGCAGGCTCGAAGGGGCGGGCCTAAGACCTACCGACGTGCGGGGACTCGACGATCTAGGCGCGATTCCGACAACGGTGAAGGACGAGCTGCGCCGCAGCGAAGCAGAACACCCGCCCTACGGCGACTATCGCGGAGCTCCCCTCGAAGCCTGTGTTCGGCTCGGCGCCTCGACCGGGACTTCCGGCCAGCCGACCTTCATTCTGTGGACCAAGAAGGATCTCGAGGTCGATTACGCCGCCTCGTTGCGGGCGCGCTGGCGGTGGGGACTGCGGCCGGGGATGACGCTCGCCAACGCTCATCCCTTCGGTGCCAATGCCGGCGGCTGGCACTTCAGCCATGGTATCGAGCACCTCGGTGCTCTCAACGTGCCGTCGGGGCCGCCGTCGGGCGAGGATCACATCGCCGACGTCATCGAAGTGTGGCGGCGCTTGCGTCCCGACATGTATCGCCTGTTCGGCAATGTGGCGGCGACCTACGCCGAAGCGGCGCGAGCACGCGGGCTCGATCCCGCCGCCGATCTCAATTTGAAGATCGCCGGGGATCATCCAGCAGAGCAGTACATGATGGTCAGCTCCGGGCTCGAAGCCCTACCCCTGCTCGGCAGCGCGTGCGATCAGCGCGACGGCGCCCATCTCGCCGAGGATCTCGCCATCGTCGAGGTGATCGATCGCCACAGTGGCCGGGCTGCCGGCGACGGCGAGCGCGGCAATCTGATCGTCACCGTCCTGGAGAAGGACAACTTTCTGCTGCGCTACGACCTCGAGGACATCGTCCGCTGGAACATGAAGCCCTGCCCGTGTGGCGAGACGCACCGGCGGCTGTTCTACGAGGGGCGGGTACGCGACGTTGTCACCGTCGGCGCGCGCGAAGTGCTGCCGATCGATGTGGCGTTGGTGCTCTACGAGATCGCCGAGCTCTCTACGCCCTCGGCCGAGTATCAGCTCGTCCGGCGCAAGCGGCCGGGGGAAGTGCTCGAGTTGCGCGTCGAGACAAATGTCGTCGGCGAAGCAGCAGCTGGGATAGCCGCGGTGTTGCAGCAGCGGATGCGGGCGCGGCTTGGGGTCGAGGTCGAGGTGGCGCTGTTTGCGAGGGGGCAGTTGCCGCGTTTCGCGTACAAGGCCGCGCGCGTCGTCGACGAGAATTGAAGCCGGGGTGAGGAAATCCCCCGCGCCTGCGGGCGCGGGAATTCAGGTCACCTCAGGCCCGCCGCGGCAACTCCGCTTCCGCCGTCGCCACCGCGGTAACTTCCTCGCGATGGTTGAAGCACTCGACGTGACAACGCACCATTGCCTTGCCCTCCTGCTCGAACTTGTCGAGCACTTTGCCGCGGATCCAGGTGACGTCGCCCATGTAGTTGAACTTGAGGTACTTCGCCTCAATGCGGGTCAGCACCCCGTTGTCGCCGATCCAGTCGGTCATGCCCTGGATCAGCCAGGAGCAGCGCTCGGGTCCGAGATCGTAGGCGCCGGGCAGGCCGAGCAGATTCTGGGTGAAGTGATTGTCCCAGTGCACCCGCTGCGGCGGCTCGGGCACCCCTTGCTCGTTGGGAATCATCAGCGCCGGATGCTTGTCGAGCAGACGTGACGCGACTTTGTTGCCGACCAGGTAGATGCCGAAGTACGACTCGAAGGCGATCTCCGCAGTCGGGGTCAGCGGTCCTTTCAATATCGTGTTGAGTGCGTCGCCAACTTGAACGTCCTCCCAGTAGCGCGCGACGGTGCGCTCTTCGGCGCGATAATGCTGCTGAAAGAGCTCGATGTCTGCGGGCTGCCATTGCGCCAGGCTGATGTCGCCGTATTTCTTCTTCTCTTTGGTCTTGTGGCGC
>DASPMH010000880.1:0-11096 GCA_035627175.1 Terriglobales bacterium
CGGGGCGCAGTGCGGTCTTGTCGAAGTCGAAGTGAACATTGCGCAGCAGGATCTTGCGCGCGCCCGGACACTCGGGGCAGACGCATGCCGGGCAGGCGGGCGGTGCACTCGGCGGATTGCGGAAGTCGTACTTGATGCCGATGCCGATGGCGGCGAATTCGGCGTCCTTCGGGCCCTGCTCACCGGGCGACTGCACCACACCGCCACTGTTGGGAAGGATGGTCGGACGCGGATGGGTGAACATGCGCATCCAGCGGGCGAAGGCGCTGATGGCGAAGTGATCGGTCAGATAGAAGTCGAGACCGCCGCCGATCGACAGCATCGCGCCGGTGTGGCTGATGCGGCCGTCGAGGCCGGTGACGGCACCACCTTGGACGGTGGTGTAGAGCTCCATGCCGCGCAGGAACGAGATCGACGGGATGCTCCAGGTCGGCAAGCTCAAGCGCGGGCCGACGGTACCGCCGAGCACCAGCGTCGGATCGTCCTCGTCGGTAAAGCCGCGATCGTCGATGTCTGCCGGGTGTCCGGCGAAGTGCAGCTCGCCTTGGATACCGATGTTGGGGTGGAACATGTAGCCGACATAGGGGCTGATGATTCCACCAGTATGGACGTGCGCTCGATAATTGCCGTTGATCGGCTCGGCGACGCCGATGTTGGCACCGACGAAGGCCCCCGCGCCATCGCGATCATCGTCGGCGCGGACCATCGCAGCGCTGGCAGCCAGCAGCGCGATGGCCAGGAGAGTCGTCACGGATCGGCGCATTCCAAGCTCCTTTCTCATCAGCCACACACACCTGCAGCAAGGCTCACAGTGCCCGATGATGTAGAGGCTAAGGGACAATTTGTAAAGTCGCAGCGCGCCTGGTTACGGAAACTTGATCGCTGCGGCGAGCTCTAATAGGTACAACGGCGATGATCCGAGACCGTCTGCGCATTGACGCTCTGCCGTGGCTGATGATGGCGGCCATCGCCTTGGCGCCGATCGGGTGTGGCGGCGGCTGCGGTGGCTCGGGCGAAGTCAGCTCGGGCAAGCTCCAACCCGCCTTCCGCAACTTGGGTAAGCGCGGCGAGTCGGAGCTGCCCCGCCGAGCGAGCTAGTCGCGTTGCAAGCCGTGGTGCCGTGGCGTAGAACGGCGCCCTCTGGAGAGGTGGCCGAGTGGTCGAAGGCGCGCGCCTGCTAAGCGCGTGTAGGGCCAAAAGCTCTACCGAGGGTTCGAATCCCTCCCTCTCCGTTCTTCATGCAGATATCGCGCCGCGATTTGTAAATCTGCTGCCGACGGGTTAGAAGCCGGCATGCCCAACCGGGCGTTCATCGGCATCGGCTCGAACCTCGGCGATCGAAAAGCAAACTTTTTCGAAGCCATACAACGCATTTCGCAGATCAAAAACACGCGCGTCTTAAAGCAGTCGTCGCTCTATGAGAGCGAGCCGCACGGCGACGCCAAGACCTGGTTCGTCAACGGCGTGATCGAGATCGAGACCGAGTGCCTGCCCGAGGCGCTGCTCAAGAAACTGCTCGAGATCGAGACCACGATGGGGCGCAAGCGGGTCAGCGGCAAGCGCTGGGGAGCGCGCATCATCGATCTCGACCTGCTGCTCTACAACAGCCAGATCATCGAGAAGCGTAATCTGACGGTGCCCCACCCGGAGATTCAGAATCGCCGCTTCGTCCTCAACCCCCTGAGCGAGCTGGCGCCGCAGTTGATCCACCCCAAGCTGAGCAAGAGCGTCTCCGAGCTGCTGGTCACCACCGGCGACGGCAAGAAGATCCACCTGCTGCGATCCTGAGGCGTGTGCCCCTTTCCCAAAGGGCTGAAGGCGCAGGGGGATTCTTTGCGCCGCCGGATGATGCGCCGCAGTTGCGAATTCCCCGTGCCCTTCGGGCACTGCCCCCCAAAGGGGGCGAACACCAGCCCTCTTTGCCAGGGGCGTGGAGCTGGGAGTTTCGCGTTTCCGCAGGCGGTGCGACGTGCTAGCTTCTGCGGCCGGAGGAACCCCCACATGTTCGGTATCGGTGTACCCGAGTTGCTCGTGATCCTGGTGGTCGCGCTGGTGATCTTCGGGCCGGGCAAGCTGCCGGAGATCGGCGGCGCGCTCGGCAAAGGGATTCGGGACTTCAAAAAGTCTCTCGAAAGCGGCCCCGATGAGGCCGCGGCTACCAAGATCGACAACAAGTCCGAGAGCAACGAAGCCAAGGCCTGACCCGCCCGCCGCTCAATTGCGGTGGCTGCCACGAAGTGGTAGCCGACGTCCACCTTACAGCGGAGGATGCGGATGCTTCTCGAAGGCAAGGTGGCGGTCGTCACCGGCTCAGGTCGCGGTGTCGGCCGTGGTATCGCCCTCGCCTTGGCCCGTGAGGGCGCGCGGGTGGTCATCAACGACGTCGGCTGTGCCGTCGACGGACGCGGCACCGAGGAGGACCCCGCTGCTCAAGTAGTCAACGAAATCAAGGCGCTCGGTGGCGATGCCGTCGCCAACTACGACTCGGTCGCCGATTTCGCCGCCGCCGAGAAAATCGTCCGCGCCGCCGTCGACCGCTTCGGCCGCCTCGACATCCTGGTCAACAACGCCGGCATCGTCCGCGATCGCTCGATCGTCAAGATGTCGGAAGAGGACTTCGACGCCGTCCTCGCCGTCCATCTCAAAGGCTCGTTCAACTGTGGCCGCCACGCCATCCCGCTGATGCGCGAGCAGGGCTACGGCCGCATCATCAACATCACTTCCAGCGCCGGGCTGCGCGGCAACTTCGGCCAGAGCAACTACGGCGCCGCCAAGGCCGGCATCATGGGCCTCACCCTGGTGTGGGCGGTCGAGCTCAAGGACAAGGGCGTCACCGTCAATGCGATGGCTCCCGCCGGGTGGACCCGGATGGTCTCGACGATGCCCGGTATGGAGAAAGTCACCCCGGCACCCGACCAGGATCCCGATCTCAATGGACCGATGGTTGCCTATCTCGCCTCGGAGAAGGCGGGACACGTCACCGGTCAGGTCTTCGGCCGCCGCGGCTTCGGCTACACCATCTTCCAGACGCCGCGGCCGATCGCGATGATGTACAAGCCCGGCGGGCTGACCGCGACGGAAGTGGCGGCGAACTTCGACGCCGTCTTCGCCGATCATCTGCAACCGGTCGGGCTGCCGATCCCCAAGCGCGAGAAACCGGCGTGAGCCGCATCGCAGAAGTCGGCATCACCGCCTACGGGGCCTACGTGCCGATGCTGCGCCTGTCGCTCGGCGCGATTTCGGGGGGCGGCCGCAAGGCCGGTTCCGGCAGTGGCGAGCGGGCGGTGGCGTACTTCGACGAAGACGCCGTCACCATGGCTGTCGCCGCGGCGACAGCGTGCCTCGAAGGAATCGAGCGCAGCTCGGTCGACGGCGTGCTGTTCGCCTCGACCTCGTACCCCTACCGCGAGAAGCAAGCGGCGAGTGTCATCGCCAAGGCACTCGACCTGCGTCGCGACGTTGCCGCGGCCGACGTCGCCGGCTCGCTGCGCGCCGGCACCAACGCGTTACGCTTGGCCGCCGATGCCGTCCGAGCCGGCTCGGCGCGCAGCGTTTTGGTGATCGCCAGCGATTGCCGGCTCGCCGCACCACGCTCGGCGCAAGAGAAGAGCTTCGGTGACGGCGCGTCGGCCTTCCTGATCGGGCGCGACGCCGTCGCGGCTACAATCGAGGCGAGCCACACCATCAGCGACGAAATCATCGACGTCTGGCGCACCGAAACCGACCCCTTCGTCAAAAGCTGGGAAGATCGCTTCGTCGTCGAGCACGGCTACATGCGCAACCTGCGCGAGGTGATCCAAGCGTTGCTGAGCCGGGAGAAGCTGGCGCCGAGAGATTTCGCCAAGCTGGTTCTCTACGGGCCCGACGCGCGCAGTCACGCCGCCGTCGCCAAGGCGTGCGGCTTCGACAGCAAGACCCAGCTCCAGCCCGGGCTCTTCGGCCAGCTCGGCAATACCGGCGCCGCGTTTGCGCCGATGCTGCTGGTCGCCGCGCTCGAGCAGGCCAAGCCGGGCGACCGGTTGTTGGTCGCCAACTATGGCGACGGCGCCGATGCGCTCGCGTTGAGCATCGCCGATCCGATCACCAAGCTGTGGACTCGGCGCGGTCTACGCTGGCATCTCGAGCGGCGGGTCGAGCTCGACAACTACGACAAGTACCTCGGCATGCGGAACCTGCAGGTGTCGAGCAGTGACCGGCGCGCCGGCCAGGGCGTGTCGGCAACGGTGCACTATCGCGACCGCGACGAGGACATCAGCTTCCACGGCCACAAGTGCCGGCGCTGCGGCACCGAGCAGTTTCCGCTGCAGCGGGTCTGTTTCCAGTGTTTCGCCCGCGACGAGCTCGAGCAGATCCGTCTCGCCGATCGTCACGGCAAGCTGATGGCGTTCACCTTCGACTACTTCGCCGGCAGCCCCGATCCGCCGCTGATCGTCACCACCACCGAGATCGACGGAGGGGCGCGCGTCTATCTGCAGATGACCGACGCCCGGGCCGAGGAAGTGAAGCTCGATCTGCCGGTCGAGCTGACCTTCCGCAAAATCCACGAATATGGCGGCACGCCCAATTACTTCTGGAAGTGCACGCCGATCCGAGCGTGAGCACCGATGAATCCTGAAGCCATTCGCGACAAAGTTGCCATCGTCGGCATGGGCTGCTGCAAGTTCGGCGAGAACTGGGACCAAGCCCCCGAAGACATGATCGTCGAGGCAGCGTTCGAAGCCTACCAGGACGCAGGCATCGAGGAGCCGCAGAAGCAGATCGAGGCGGTGTTCTGCGGCGCCGTCTACCCTTCGAAGGGAACGGCCGAGGTTGCCGACGCACTCAAGCTCTACGGCCGGCCGGTCAGCATGGTGACCAACTACTGCGCCACCGGCACCGATGCCTTTCGCTACGGCGTCTTCGCCATTGCCTGCGGCATGTACGATACCGTCCTGGTCGTTGGCTTCGACAAGCCGAAGGATCGCGGCATCTCCGGCCCGAGCGCGGTGACCACCGGCGTACGCGGCCTGCCGATGACGCCCGCGGGTTGGTTCTCGCTGTGCGCGGCGCGCTACTTCGAAACCTACGGTGCCGGCCGCGAGGATCTGGCCCGCATCGCGGTCAAGAACCACCACAACGGCACGCTCGCGCCGAAGTCGATGCTGAAAAAGGAGATCACCGTCGAGGAAGCGCTGGCCGCGCCGATCATCTCCTGGCCGTTCGGCTTGTACGACTGCTGCGCGCAGTCGGACGGCGCAGCGGCGGCGATCCTGACCAAGCGCGACTTGGCGAAGTCCTTTCGCGACGATCCGGTCTACGTCAAAGCCGTCGCCATCGCGCTGGCCGCCAACCCGCAGGCCGACCCGAGCTTCGACTTCCTCCGTTGGAAACCGACGGTGTACGCCGCCGAGCAAGCTTACAAGCAAGCCGGCATCGCCAATCCCGCCAAGGAGCTCGACCTCGCTCAGGTGCACGACTGCTTCACCCTGACCGAGTTGCTGACCTACGAAGATCTCGGACTCGCCGAGAAGGGTTCGGCCAAGGAGCACATTGCCAGCGGCACTTTCGCCCTCGACGGCGAGCTGCCGGTCAATACCGATGGCGGGCTGAAGACCTTCGGTCATCCGACCGGAGCGACCGGCGTGCGCATGCTCTACGAGAACTACAAGCAGCTGCAGGGCAAGGCCGAGCGGCGTCAGGTGAAGAATGCGACGCTGGCGTTGAGCCACAACCTCGGTGGCGCGCCGCAGACCTGCGGCATCGCGATCGTCGGCCGGTAGTCAGCGGCTCGGCTCGACCGGGCGATACGGAGAGTGGGCGGTGGATGAGGTGGTAACGGCGCCGGCGGCGTTGTTGGTGGCCAGTGACGCCGAGAACCTGCAGCGGCGGGTGTGCGGCATGAGCGTGCTGTCGCGGCTGGTCTGCTCGCTCGATCGCGCCAGCGCCGGGGTGCACGTCGCCGTCGTGCCTGGTTTTGCCCACGATGTTCTCGACGAAGCCAAGCGCGCCGTCGCGGCTCGACCGAAGTTGCCGCGGGTGTATTGGGGCGGAGGTCTCGGCGCTATCGCGCCGGAGCGCGGTCTGCTGATCGCCCTGCGACCGGCGGTGATCGATCATCGTATCTGCCAAGCGCTCACCGCCGAACCTGACGCCGTGGTGCGCTTTCGCCGCGGCGGCGAGACGGTGCTGTGGTTGGTCGGGCCAGAGCATGCCGCCAACATCCTCGCCGCTGTGCGCGGGCGCAGCGATTTGGCCGCCGCGCTCGAAAGCCAGCTCGAGCAACTGCCCGGGCGCGACGTCGACGCCGGTGCGGACCTGTGCGAGCCGGTCGACGCGGGCACAGACATGGGCGCGCTAGAGGAGAAGCTGATCCACCTGGGCCGCAAGGCTTCGGATACTTGGATCGCGAAAATCTTCGACCGGCGCATCTCGCTGTTCTTCAGCCGCCGGCTGTTGCCGTTCGACATCACGCCGAACCAGATCACCTTCGGCGCCACCGCGATCGGCCTGCTCGGCGCGCTGCTGCTCGGCGCCGGCACGTACTGGTCGCAGCTGCTCGGGGCGCTGCTGCTGACCTTTGCAATCATCGTCGACGGCTGCGATGGCGAGCTGGCGCGGATCAAGTATCTCGATTCGGACTTCGGCCGGAAGCTCGACTTCTTTCTCGACAATGTCGTCAACGTCGCCTCGATCTTCGCCGTCGGCGCCGGCCACTACTGGCAGGGCGGCCCGTTCTTCTATCTGTGGGCCTCGGCGATCAATGCCACCGCGGCGTTGGCCTCGGTGTTCCCCGTCTACTGGCTGTTCTTTCGCAACAACAAGGAGTCGGTCCGTCCCGGGGCCGTCGCAACCGAAAGCCGCGATAATTCGTGGCTAGCTTTCGCCGAGGACATCTCCGGTCGTGACTTCGCTTACGCGATTCTCGCGCTGGCGGTGATCGGCCGCGCCTATTGGTTCACCATCTTTGCGCTCTTCGGCCTGACCATCTTCTTCCTGCTGGTACTCGGCCTGATGCTGCAGAAGATGCGGCGGGCATAAGCGATCGCGGCAATAAAAAGTAGCGTTTCCCATTTTGGAAGTCGGCTGGTCGCCGCTAAGGTGCGCAGCCTGGGTTGGCCGCCTGTCGAGGCGAACGGTGGCCAGGTCAAATTCAAATCAAGGAAGGCCTTGGTGAAAAAGACGACCTTTGTCCTCGCCCTCTGTCTGATCCTGGTTGCCCCTGCCTACGCTTCGCGAAAATCTCCGAGTTCTCATGCACATGGCCGCCGCTCGCCGGCGGCCGCCCGAGTCGTGAAGAAGGCCGCGGCCAAGCCGGTCAAAGCCGCTGCCGCCAAACCGAGAGCGGCCCAGAAAGCGCCAGCCAAGCCGGCTCGGCGCACTGCCAACTCGGCCCGTCCGGTCGACAAAACCAAGGCTGCCTCCGCCCAGCCGCAGCGCCGTCAGCGCGGGCCGCGGCCGTACCAACTCGTCGATGCGCAGATTTGCGCTCGCGTCGAAGGCCCCTCGCGCAGCCGCGATTATCGCTGCATCGACGAGACCGACAGCTTCCTCGCCGGAGAAACGGTGCACCTGTGGGCCAAGTTCGCCAACATCAGCGCCGGCTACCGCTACCTGCTCAAGACCTATCGCGACGGCCAGCTTATCAAGGATTCCAAGAGCGGCTGGTATCCGAAGAGCGACCAGCCGGTGGCGTCCTATTTGGTTCACAAGGACCACAACACCATCCCCGGCAGCTACCGCGTCGATTTCCTCATCGATGTCGGCGACGGCTACGAGAAGGTCGCCAGCCGTGCCTTCGACGTCGAGGTACTCTCTCCCGTCGAGGGCGACCTGCGCGAGCAATGCCATTGGCCGGCGGAGGAAGACACCTGGGCTTTCTGCCCGCATGTGAGCACCGGCCGCCACCGCTCGCGCGGCATCGCCATGGCGAACGACAACGCCGCCTGGGACGTCAACTTGCGCGACTACGCCGACGCCAACAAGGAAGTATTTCCGGTCGCTCCGGGTCGAGTGGTCAAGTACGGCAATCAATGGATGCCGGGAGAAGGAAGCTACGCCGCGGTGCTGATCGAGCATCAGACGGCTGCGGGCGAGAAATGGTGGAGCGGCTACCTGCACATGCGCCGCGACTCGGTACGGCTCGAGGTCGGCCAGGAGGTCGACCTCGACACGCCGATCGGCCGCGTCGGCAGCAGCGGGACCTCGAACAGCCACCTCCACCTCGCCATCTACAAGGGCGACAACCAGCTCGGCGCACTCAAGTCCTTCAACGCCGAGTTCCGCCCCCGCACCCATTCCGAGCTACGCCGGGTCGCGGGGATTACTCGCGACTAACGCCTTCCGCGGTGCTCTGGGGATGCTTCCCAGAAAAATCCTCAGGCACCCTCCTCCAACCACCGCACGACGCCATCGGCAGTAAACAGCAGCCCTTGCCGCAATTCCCGCCCCTGCAGCAGCCCGGCCGCCCGCAGCAGCTCGCCATAGAGACGCAGCTGTTCGGCGTAGGCGCGATACGACCATTCGATCTTGCCGGGCGGCGGTGGGTCGGTCTTGAAGTCGATCACCGTCGCCCGCTCCGCCTCGAGCACCAACAGGTCGAGCAATCCGGTGACGAGCTTGCCGTCGGGCCAGAGCGCCACCACCGGATACTCGACCGCGATCGTCGCCGCGCCACGCGCCACGCCAAGCTCGAGTAAGCTGGCGAGGGCTCGATTGACGTCCGCCTGCGCCTCCTCGAGATTGTCCTGCAGGCCCGCACTCGCCGCCGCCAAGCTGACCGCGTCCGCCGGGTCGATATCGAGCCGCGTCAGGGCAATCTGCAACGCCAGATGCACGGCGGTGCCGTAGGTGGGTCCGAAGCGGCCGCCGCGAGCTTTGTGCAGCTGCTCGAGGCTGGTCAGCTCCGCATCGATTTCCACCGCCGCAACCGAGGCCTGCGCGGCGACGCCGGCAGGCTGCGCCAAGGGTCGCGCGACGTCGGTCAGCGCTGCGGTCAGACGCTGGCGCGAAACCGCGATCTCCTCGTCGAAGCAAGCATCGACTTGCAACCCCGGCTCGGGCGCGCTGCGCGACGCTTGCGCCCACGCCGGCGGTCGGCCGCTGCGGTAGATATCGAAGTAGCGCACCGATCCCGGCGCGGCATCGTCGAGGATCGCGCTGTGGGCGTACACCGCGGTGCCGCGTGTCGCCGGCAGCGGAACGACCAGTAAGTCGCGGGCGCGCGTCGCTGCGACGTAGTACTTGCGCTTGCTCTCTTCCTCGTTGAAGAGCCGCTCGCGGCCGAGCAACCGGTTGCCGGCGGGATGCTCGACCGCGATGCGCCCCAACGCGAGCGCCCAGGCGCGGCCGTCCCGCTCGATGCTCCACATGCTCTGGTGAGAGTCGCCGAAGCGCTGGAAGCCGTCCCACAACACCGTCACCGGAAACTCGAGGCCCTTGGCGCCGTGGACCGTCATCACCCGCACCGCGTTGCTGCCGATCGGCTCGGCGGGATCGAGATAGACCGGTCGCTCCGCCCAGCTGCGCGCCAGCTCGCTGGCGGCATCGTAGTCGAGCCGGGACAAGGCGGCGCGGCGATCGAGCTCAGCCGCCACTTCGTAGAGCACCGACAAGCTCTGGGCGCCGTTGCGGCCACTGGCGACGCTGCGTCCGAGTCCCGTCAGCTCGATCAAGTCGCGCGCGGTCGCGCCGGGCGAGCGCTCGAAACGGCGCCGGCGCAGCCGAGTGATGATCTCCTTGGCCTCCTCCACCCGAGCTCGACGCTCGTCCGCGGCGGCATCCTTGATCGCCCGCGAGGCGACGACATCGCCGAGATCGAGCGCGAAGAACGGCGGCCGCATCAGCGCCGCGACCGCGATGCCGTCGTCGCGGTCGGCCAGCGCACGCAGCGCGAGCAGGTACTGCCGCACCACCGGGTGGCCGAAGAACAAGGTGCCGCCGCGGGCGGCGTATTCGATATCGAAGCCGTCGAGCTCGCGCAGCAGCAACGGCAGGTTGGTGGTCACACAGGCGAGCACCGCGATGTCGCCGGGGCGAACCGGGCGCAGCTCGTTGCTGACCGGATCGCGCACCGGCTCGCCGCTCGCGAGAAGCTGATGGATGTAGCGCGCCACCACGGCAGCTTCGACGGCGCGGCCGTCGCGGGCGAGCAAGCCGGTGTCATCGCTGGCGCCATAGGGCAGCACGTGCACCGCGGGCCCGCGCGCGCTGATCGCGGCGGCGTCCGCGCCGGGAGAATGAAGCGGCTCGTAAGCGGCGCGGCCGCAGCTCGACTCGAAGCCGCCTCTTTCGGCGGAGCCGAGCATCTTCGCCAGCTGGCGATTGTAGAAGTCGATCAATCCAACACGGCTGCGGAAATTCGTCTCCAGCCGACATTCGAGCGCGCCCGTCACACGCAAGCGATCGACCGCCGTGCGGTACATGTCGATGTCGGCGCGGCGGAAGCGGTAGATCGACTGCTGCGGATCGCCGACGATGGTCAGCTTGCCCGGTGCGATGTCGAGACTCTTCCAAGACGCCGGCGCCGCGCTGCCGGAGGCATCGGTGGACGGGGGCTGTCGCGGCTGCTCGCAGAGATAGAAGACGATTTCGCACTGTAGCGGATCGGTGTCCTGGAATTCATCGACGAAGATGTGATCGAGCAGGCTCTGGTAGAAGCGCCGCGCTTCGGGACGGTCGCGCAGCAGATCGCGCAGCTTGATCAGCAGATCGAGATAGTCGACGACCTCGTGCTCGCTCTTGACCCGCTCGTACATCGCGCAGGCGACCGGTGCGAGGCGCACCAGCCGCGCCGCCAGCCAGCGATGCGGGCCCTTCATCTCTTCGAGCCGGTAGGGGTCGGGCTCCTCCGGATAGATCGACTTGAAGACAGCGCGGGCCTGGACGTCGCCATCGAACGCCCATACCGCGCCGCCGCGCAGCGCCTCGTTGAGAATTCGCACGGCGTCAGCGGGATCGTGCGCATGCGCCAAGCGGCGCAGCGAGTAGGCGATACGACGCAGATTGCGCGTGCCCGGCGAGCCGCCGCGCATCGGCGCGACGTCCGTCCAAAGCTGCTCCGCCGTCTCGCGCGCCCGCGCCAGCTCCGGATCGCCCGGCGCGGGGGCGTCGAGCTCGAC
>DASPMH010000881.1:0-4598 GCA_035627175.1 Terriglobales bacterium
GACACCGAGGCCGATCACACCACCGTCTACTTCGGCTCCTGCTCCGCCACCGGCGGCCTGAGCATCACCGCCGGCAAGTACGCCGTACCGGGCTCGACCGTGCAGATCGCCGGTAAGATCCGCAACATGTTGCCTCCCGTCACCATCGAGATGCAGATGCCGGCGGAGCTGACTCCGTTCGTCAGTATTCCGGTTGCCGAGTTCGGTGCCGACAATGTCGTGCGCTGGACACTCGACGGCGTGCCCGGGCGGCCTCTGTCCGCCAGCGTCAAGCTGAAGGCCCTGGTGTCGCCGGGCGCAATCGCCGGTCAGACCCTGATGATCACCGGTTCGGCGACGACAGCGTCGGGTAACGCCAGTGGTTCGCGTGCCGTGACTGTCAAAGCAGGTCGCGCCGGCAGCGGCACCGGTGGCGTCACGACTGGCTCGACTCGCCCGCTGGCGCTGTCGCTCGCCGGCGCACGTACCTTCAAGCCGGGTCTGACCACCTCGTTGACACTGCGCTACCGCAACCTGACCGGCAGCGGTCGCTTGCACGTCAACCTGCCGCCGGCACTGCGCAATGTGATGCTGACGGTACCGCCGGCAACGATCACCCCCGACGGCCAGTTGGTGTGGACGGGCCTGACCAAGGCCAGCGGCGGCGTCAGCATCCGCGCCCTGGTCGGCACCGACATCACCTCCGGCGAAGTGCTGCCGATCACCGCCACCATCACTGGCGCCAACAACACCAGCGCCAGCACCGCCAGCCTGGTCACCGTCCGCTAATCCCGGAGGGGGCACACCCAGGTGTGCCCCCTCCGCCTAAAGCCTCTTTCCCAAAGGGGGCAGCGCCGCAGGCGCGGGGGATTTCTGCGAGCGGTCAGCGGAGAACTCCGCGCCGCAGTACGCGACCGAGCTCGACCCCCTTCCCCGACGGCAGCTACATTGACTCTCTTCGCCGCACTACGGTAGTAAGACCCGTGCCGCGGGACGATGACAAATGCGCGCTCGAGTAGTCGCCATCATCCCCGCGCGCTACCAGTCCTCTCGCTTCCCCGGAAAGCCTCTCGCCCTGATCGATGAACGACCGATGATCGAGCACGTCTACACTCGCGCGCGCGCGGTCGCGGCCATCGACCGGGTCCTCGTCGCTACCGACGATCCGCGCATCGCCGAGGTCGTCCGTGGTTTCGGCGGCGAGATCGTCATGACCAGCCCCGATCATCCCTCGGGGACCGACCGGATCGCCGAAGTCGCCGGTGGCCTCGACTGCGACATCGTCGTCAATGTTCAAGGCGATCTCCCGTTTCTCGAGCCAGAGATGGTCGATCGCACCGTCGCTTTAATGAACGAAGAGCCCGACTTGCCGATGGCCACCGTCAAGACCCCGATTCGCGATGCCGCGGAGCTCGACAATCGCAACGTCGTCAAGGTCGTCACCGACCACCGTGGCTACGCTTTGTATTTCTCGCGCAGCCCGCTACCGTGCTGGCGCGACGGCTTCAGTGCCGCCGTCCTCGGCTATCGCCACATCGGTCTGTACGGCTATCGCCGCGATTTCCTGCTCGAGCTGGCCCTCATGCAACCGACACCATTAGAGAAGGCCGAGAAGCTCGAGCAGCTGCGCGTGCTCGAATCGGGCTTGCGCATTCGCGTCGCCGAAGTGGAAGATGCCACCGGCGTCGAGGTCGATACTCCACAAGACTTGGAACGGGCTCGTGCCTTCTGGCGAGCGGAAGGGGTGCATGGTCATGGCTCGTGATGAATCCCGAACCAAGTTCATCTTCGTTACCGGCGGCGTCGTCTCTGCCCTCGGCAAGGGACTGGCGTCGGCTTCGATGGGAGCGTTGCTCGAAAGCCGCGGTTTGAAGGTCACCATCTTCAAGATGGACCCCTACCTCAACGTCGACCCCGGCACGATGAGCCCTTTCCAACACGGCGAGGTCTTCGTCACCGACGACGGCGCCGAGACCGATCTCGACCTCGGCCACTACGAGCGCTTCCTCTCCTCGCGCACGACTCAGAAGAACAATTTCACCGCCGGTCAGGTCTATGACCGGGTCATCTCGAACGAGCGCAAGGGCGAGTACCTCGGCGGTACCGTTCAGGTGATCCCCCACATTACCGACGAGATCAAACGCCGCATCCGGGAAGCCGCCGCCGGCTACGACATCGCCATCGGCGAGGTCGGTGGCACCGTCGGCGACATCGAAAGCCTGCCGTTCCTCGAGGCGATTCGCCAGTTCCGCTGGGAGCGCGGCAAGGAGAACGTGCTCTACGTCCACCTGACGCTGGTGCCCTACATCAGCACCGCCGGCGAGGTGAAGACCAAGCCGACCCAGCACAGCGTCAAGGAGCTGACCGGTCTCGGCATCCAGCCCGACATGCTGCTGTGCCGCACCGACCGTCCTCTCGACGAGAAGATCAAGGCGAAGATCGCTCACTTCTGTAACGTCGACGTCGGCGACGTCATCACCGCCCGCGACGTCGAAAGCATCTACGAGGTGCCGCTGTTCTTCCACGAAGAAGGGCTCGACGAGCGCATCATCGAGAAGCTCAACGTCTGGACCGGCGCCCCGGATCTCAGCAAGTGGGCCAAGGTGGTCCATACCATCAAGCATCCCCGCGACCGCATTCGCATCGCCATGGTCGGCAAGTACATCGACCTGGCCGATTCCTATAAGAGCCTGCACGAAGCCGTCGTCCACGGTGGCATCGCCAACGAGTGCAAAGTCGAGATCGATTACGTCGACTCCGAAAAGATCGACCCGCAGGCGCTGCCGTCCGAGGTCACCCACGCTGACGGCATTCTCGTGCCGATGGGCTTCGGCCCCCGCGGTACCGAGGGCAAGATCGCCGCAGTGCGCTATGCCCGCGAAAACAAGGTGCCGTTCCTCGGCATCTGCTTCGGTATGCAGATGGCCGTGATCGAATATGCCCGCAACGTCTGCGGCCTCGCCGGCGCCAACTCGCGCGAGGTCGACGAGAACACGCCTTTCCCGGTGATCGACATGATGGTCAACCAGAAGGGTGTCACGCGCAAAGGCGGCACGATGCGGCTCGGCTCGTATCCATGCGTGCTCGCCGATGGCTCACTCGCCCATCGCCTCTACGGCAAGCGCAAGATCGAGGAGCGTCATCGCCATCGCTACGAGGTCAATATCGAGCACCGTTCGACGCTCGAGGAGCACGGTCTGATCCTCAGCGGACTCTCGCCCGATGGCAAATTGGTCGAGATGATCGAGCTCGCCGATCACCCGTTCTTCCTCGCCAGTCAGTTCCATCCCGAGTTCAAGTCGAAGCCCCTCGACTGCCACCCGATGTTCAAGGGCTTCATCCGCGCCGCGCTCCAGTCCAAGTCGCAGACAGCGCAAACCCCACTGCTGAGCATAGCCGGCCGCTAACCATGCAAGTCGGTAATCGCTGTAGCGTGCGCTCTCCGAGCGCACGCGGTTCTTCTGAGACTCGGAGCGCACTTTGATGAAGCCTAGCCGGAGGAGCCGATGACGCGCGTGGTATCTGTCGGCGACCTCGCCCTGGGCGGCGGCCGTCCGCTGCTGTTCATCGGCGGTCCCTGCGTCATCGAAAGCCGCGAGTCCTCGCTGCGCCACGCCGAGCGCCTGCAAGAGATCACCGCTCGCGTCGGCGTACCATTTGTCTTCAAATCCTCTTTCGATAAGGCCAACCGCACCTCGAGCCAATCGTTCCGCGGCATCGGCCTCGATGCCGGCTTGAAGATTCTCGCCGAGGTCCGCGCGACCTTCGGCGTTCCGGTTCTGACCGACGTCCATGAGAAGGACCAGGTCGTCGCCGTCGCTTCGGTCGTCGACGTGATGCAGACCCCCGCCTTTCTCTGTCGCCAGACCGACTACCTCGTCGCCGTCGCCGCTGCCGGTAAGCCGGTCAACGTCAAGAAGGGTCAGTTCCTCGCGCCGTGGGACATGGGTCCGGTGATGCAGAAGCTCGCCGCTACCGGCAACCAGCAGCTGATGGTCACCGAACGCGGCTTCAGCTTCGGTTACAACAATTTGGTCGCGGACATGCGCTCGCTCGCAGTGATGGCGGAGATAGGCTTTCCGGTGATCTACGACGCCGGCCACAGCGTCCAGCTGCCGGGAGGGCAGGGCACCGCCTCCGGCGGTCAGCGCCAGTTCATCCGCGTACTCGCTCGCGCCGCCGTCGCCGCCGGCACCGACGGTTTGTTCCTCGAGGTTCACGAAGATCCCGATCGCGCCTTGAGCGACGGCCCCAACTCCTACCGTCTCGATCAGCTCGAGGAGCTGCTGCGGGAGCTGCGCGACATCGACGCGCTCGTCAAAAAAATATAGGTCCATCGTCTCTCATGGCCTATAGACCCGCGCTCCGCAGCGCCCGCCGGGTGTTGCAGATCGAAGCCGACGCCATCCACGCTTTGCGCCAGCGGCTCGATTCGAACTTCGAACGCGCCGTCGACTTGCTCGGCACGTCGACCGGCAAGGTGATCGTCACCGGCATGGGCAAGTCGGGCATCATCAGCCGCAAGATCGCCGCGACGCTGTCGAGCACCGGCACGTCGGCGTTCTTCCTGCACCCGGCCGAGGCCCTGCACGGCGACCTCGGCATGGTGCGCGAGGACG
>DASPMH010000882.1:0-2273 GCA_035627175.1 Terriglobales bacterium
GCGCAATCCGGAGTCGGTCGAAGCCTTCTTCGCCGAGGTCGCCGCAGCCAAGGATCCGCGCGTCGACCGCTACGCCGAAGCGATCCGCGAAGATCTCATCGATTTCAGCGACATCGAAGCGCGGGCCCGGCAGCTGGTCGAACGCATGGCGATGGCCCTGCAAGCCTCGCTGCTGGTGCGAGTCAGCGACGCAGCGGTGGCCGACGCCTTCTGCGCCTCGCGGCTGGCTCGCGAGAAAGGCGCCGCCTTCGGCACATTGAGCCCGAAGACCGACTTCCGTCGCATCATCGAGCGGGCGCGGCCGCAAGTCGGCTGAAGCAGCTGCCGCTAGCTGAGCACTGCGGTCAGAGTGCGGCCTTGCAGAGTTCGCTGCCAGCTGCGCTGCACTTCGTCGCGGGTCATCCGATGGACCATGCGCTCGGCTTCTTCGGGAATCGGGAAGCCCGACAGCGTGCCCTCGGCCAAGGCCAGGGCGCGCTCGAGGCGGCTGAGGGCGAGTGAGGCATAGCGGTAACGCAGCTTCTTCTTGGCGCGCGCGACCTCTTCGTCGGTGAATCCCTCGTCGGCGGCGCGCTGCACGACGTCGTCGACAGCACGGCGCAGGCGTTCGACCGAGTCGCGATTGGCGCTGGCAGCGATCATCGCCACCGCCCAGTCGGGTCCTGAGTCGAGAGACGTCGAAACGTCGTAGCCGAGGCCCAAGCGCTCGCGCACCTCTTGAAAAAGATGACTATCCGGATCGGCGCCGACCAGATCGAGCGCCAGTCCGACGTGGATCAGCTCCTTGGGGTCGGGCGAGATCTCGATCATTCGCATGATCACCGCCTGGCTACCGCTGGTGCGCACCCGCAAGCGGCCGTTGCCGCCGCGTCCGACGCGTGGGATCTTGGTCGTGCTCGGCTCGGGCCGGCCGTTGAAGTGTTTGCGCACCGCGGCTCGCACGACATCCATCTCGGCGCCGCCGACGATCGCCAGCACGGTGCGATCGTGAGTGAAGTTCGAGCGAATGAATTGGGCGACGTCAGTCGCTTGCATGCCGCGCAAGCTGCTGATGCTGCCGCAGACGGGGTGAGCGATCGCGCCCTTGAAGAAGTGCTGCCAGGCGCGCTGATAGAGGCGCTCGTTGGGATCGTCGATGCGACCGCGGATCTCGTCGAAGACGACGCGCTTCTCTTTGCGGAAGCGCCGTTCGTTGACGTTGCTGCGGTAGAACTGATCGGCGAGCAGCTCGAGGGCGGCGGCGGTGTCTTCGTTGAACACCTCGAACGTCAGCGAGATCGTCTCGTAGCCGGTGTCGGCATTGTGCTCGCCGCCGAGCTCGGCGGCGCGGTGATTGAGCGCGACTTGATCGAGCTTGTCGGTCCCCTGAAAGAGCATGTGCTCGGAGACGTGGGCGATACCGGGATGCTCGCCATCGAAGCGGGCCCCGGCCCGGACCACCAAGGCGATGCCGGTTAGAGGGCCCGGGCTGTGCTGGCAGATGACACGGAGACCGCGGTGCTGAAAGCGTTTCATCGAAGACATAGTGGGAAGCTCGCGAGAAATTTTCAGTGAGTTTGCAGGAATGCGCGTGCCCGCGCGATATCCGTCGGCGAGACCGAACCGGCGCGTTCGAGCTCGGTGAGGAGATCGGAGACGCGAGCCAGGCTGTGTAGCCGAAGCCCCGCGTTGCGGAGGCTGTCGAGGTCGGCTTGTTCGCGATCGATCACTACAAGGATGTCTTGGACGGACAGGCCCGCCTCGCGCAAGGGCGCGAGAGCCTCGAGCTTCGCACCCCCGGTAGTGATGACGTCGTCGATAACCAGGGCGCGGGCTCCTGGGGAGAAGATGCCCTCGACGCGCTTCTTGGTGCCGTAGTCCTTCGCCTCTTTGCGCGGATACACCAGCGGGGTATCGCCTGCGATCGACATCGCCACGGCGATCGGCAAACCGGCATACGGCAAGCCGGCGAGGCAGTCGTGCGGAATCGCCCGCGCCCGTTCGACCATGGCCGCGGCGATTCTCTTGAGGAGAGCGGGCCGAGCGATCAGCACGCGCAGGTCGAAATAAACGGGCGACTGGCGTCCGTCTTTGAGGGTAAAGCTGCCGAAGCGGACGACGCCGGCATCGAGCAGCTGCTGCGCCAGCGCAGCGATGTCGAAACTCATTCCGCGCGGCGTCGTCGAGCCGCCAGCATCAACAGCGGCATACCGGCGAGCAGCCAGCTGCCGAAGCTCTCGCTGGCACTGCCGTCGATGCGGCAACCGCAGCCGCCGCCTCCGCCACCTCCGCCG